>NZ_JAVSCF010000031.1:0-36888 GCF_031932565.1 Streptomyces sp. B1866 | reverse complement strand
GCTACGGCCCGGCGCGCCGACCCGCCCACGGCCCGTACGGTCCCGGAGCCGGCCCGCACGCCGGCGGCGGCCAGGCGGGCACCGGGGGCCCCGCGCCCGCCGCACGCCCGTACGCGCGCCGCTGGCGGCTGACGCTGCGCACCCGCCTGGTCGTCTCGGCGGTCTCGCTGATCGCCGTCGTCTGCGCGGTCATCGGCACCGTCACCGCCCTCGGCCTGCACTCCTACCTGATCGGGCAGATCGACGGGAACATGGCCGCCGCCCTCCAGCGGTCCGCCCCCTCGCCCGGCGGCAAGCCGCGCACCGACCTGTTCTTCGTCCTGGGGCCCGGCCAGCCGATCGGCACGATCGGCGCCCGGCTGCACGCCAACGGCAGCGTCCTGGCCGCCGCCAAGAACAACGACTCCACCCGCACCGGCGACCCGCAGGACCAGCTCGACGACCTGACCGGCGCGCAGATCAGGGCCCTGCTGGCCGCGCCCCGGGACGGCCGCGCCCACCCCGTCGACCTGCCGGGGCTCGGCCGCTACCGGGCCATGTCCGGCCCCGACGGCCGCACCCTCGTCGCCTTCCCGCTGCGCGAGGCGCTGGGCACGGTCGACACGCTGGTGCTGGTCGAGGTGTGCGTCACCGCGGCCGGCCTGGTGGCGGCCGGAATCGCCGGGGCGATGATGGTGGGCATCTCGCTGCGCCCGCTGCGCCGCGTNAATCGCCGGGGCGATGATGGTGGGCATCTCGCTGCGCCCGCTGCGCCGCGTCGCCGTCACCGCCACGCGCGTGTCCGAGCTGCCCCTGCACCGCGGCGAGGTGGCCCTGCACGAGCGGGTCCCGCCGAGCGAGGCCGACCCGCGCACCGAGGCCGGGCAGGTCGGCGCGGCCCTGAACCGCATGCTCGGGCACGTCGCCTCCGCGCTGACCGCCCGGCAGGAGAGCGAGACGCGGGTACGCCAGTTCCTCGCCGACGCCAGCCACGAGCTGCGCACCCCGCTCGCGGCCATCCGCGGCTACGCCGAGCTGACCCGGCGCGGCCGCGAGGAGATCGGCCCCGACACCCGGCACGCCCTGGGCCGCATCGAGTCCGAGGCGGCCCGCATGACCGGCCTGGTGGAGGACCTGCTGCTGCTCGCCCGGCTGGACGCGGGCCGCCCGCTGTCCACCGCCGAACTGGACCTGTCGCCGCTGGTGGTCGACTCGGTCAGCGACGCGCGCGCGGCCCACCCCGGCCACCGGTGGCGGCTGGAGCTGCCCGACGACCCGGTGCTGGTGTGCGGCGACGACGCCCGGCTGCGGCAGGTGCTGGTCAACCTCCTCGCCAACGCCGGCCGCCACACCCCGGCCGGCACGACCGTCACCGCGCGCGTGCTGCGCCGCGGCGCGTACGTGTCGCTGAAGGTCCAGGACGACGGGCCCGGCATCCCGCCCGGCCTGCTGCCGCACGTCTTCGAGCGGTTCGCGCGCGGCGACGCCTCCCGCACCCGCTCCCGCGACCGGGACGGGCAGGCCGCGGACTGGGCCGCGGGCGCCGGGAGTACGGGCCTGGGGCTGGCGATCGTGCAGGCGGTGACGGCCGCGCACGGCGGCCTGGTGGGCGTGGACAGCGTCCCGGGGCGCACCGTGTTCGCCGTACACCTGCCCGTACGGCCTGTTCACCGGCCTGAAACGCACTCACAGGCAGGGCACAGGCAGGGCACACAGACGTGACAGGACGGGTCGCAAATGTCGATTCATGGCAACGGACTCCCCCCACACCCCCGCTCCGTCCGACCCCTCCGGCTCCCCGCGTCCCACCGCGGTCCGCACCCCGGGCCGCCCCGTCTCGACGCGGACCCGCCCCCGCGCGCACCCGCGCGGGCGGTCACTGGACTCCCTGCCCGCCCGCCGGCCCGTGTCGGTCGGCCGCGGTGAGCCCGTGCTCGACGTCGTCATCCCCGTCTACAACGAGGAGAAGGACCTGGAGTCGTGCGTGCTGCGGCTCCACGAGCACCTGACCCGCACCTTCCCCTACTACGGCTTTCGCATCACCATCGCCGACAACGCCAGCACGGACACCACCCCGCTGATCGCCGCCCGGCTCGCCGCCACGATGGAGCGCGTCGCCTCCGTACGGCTGGAGCAGAAGGGCCGCGGGCGGGCGCTGCGCACCGTCTGGTCGCAGTCCGACGCACCCGTGCTCGCCTATATGGACGTCGACCTGTCGACGGACCTCAACGCGCTGCTGCCGCTGGTGGCCCCGCTGATGTCCGGCCACTCCGACCTGGCCATCGGCTCGCGCCTGGCCAGCGGCTCCCGGGTGGTGCGCGGACGCAAGCGCGAGTTCATCTCCCGCGCGTACAACCTCATCCTGCGCGGCAGCCTCGCCGCCCGCTTCTCCGACGCGCAGTGCGGTTTCAAGGCGATCCGCAAGGACGTCGCCGAGCGGCTGCTGCCGCTGGTGGAGGACACCGGCTGGTTCTTCGACACCGAGATGCTGGTGCTCGCCGAACGGGCCGGACTGCGCATCCACGAGGTCCCGGTGGACTGGGTCGACGACCCGAACAGTACGGTGCACATCGTGCGGACCGCCACCGACGACCTCAAGGGGGTGTGGCGCGTGGGACGGGCCCTGGGCACCGGCAGAATGCCGCTGGACCGGCTGCGCCGCCCCTTCGGCGACGACCCGCGCGACCGCGAACTCTCCGGCGTCCCGCGCGGGCTGGCCCGGCAGGTCGTCGGCTTCTGCGTGGTGGGCGTGCTCAGCACGCTGTTCTACCTGGGGCTGTACACGCTCTTCCGGCTCGGCACCGGCGCGCAGGTCGCCAACGCGCTCGCGCTGCTGGTCTCGGCGGTCGCCAACACCGCCGCCAACCGCAGGCTGACCTTCGGCGTGCGCGGGCGCGACCGGGCCGTGCGCCACCAGGCGCAGGGCCTCGTGGTGTTCGCCATCGGCCTCGCGCTGACCAGCGGCTCGCTCGCCGTGCTGAACGCCGCGGCCGACGACCCTGCGCACACCACGGAGCTGGCGGTGCTCATCGCCGCCAACCTGGCGGCCACCGTCGTGCGCTTCCTGCTCTTCCGGTCCTGGGTCTTCCCGTCGGAGCCCGCGGGGCGCCGCGCCGGCTCGGAGACCGCCGAGGGGCTCCCGCCGGACCCGGACCAGGGGCTCGCGGACGTCGACGCGGCGGAGGTCGTGGAGGCCGCGGAGGCCGTCGTCATCTCCTCGGAGACCATCGTGGTGGACGAGGACCCGAGGACCGGCCGGTGACGACCTACGGAGTCACCGACATCCCCGGCGCGGCCGAGGACGGCCCGTACGCCGCGGACGCCCGGGACGTACGCCCCGCCCCGCCGGCCCCCGCCGCCGGCCCGGGCCGCCCCTCGCCGCTCGCCCGCGCGGCGGACCCGGCCTGGGCCCGCCCGGCCCTGTGGGCCCTGCTGGCCGCGACCGCCGCTCTGTACCTGTGGACCCTGGACGAGTCCGCTTACGGCAACAAGTTCTACGCGGCCGCCGCGCAGGCGGGCAGCGAGAGCTGGAAGGCGTTCTTCTTCGGCTCCTCCGACGCCGCGAACTCCATCACCGTCGACAAGCCCCCGGCCTCCCTGTGGCCCATGGGTCTGTCGGTGCGCCTCTTCGGGCTCGGCTCGTGGCAGGTGATGGTCCCGCAGGCCCTGATCGGCGTGGCGACGGTGGCCGTGCTGTACGCGGCCGTACGGCGCCGGTCGGGAGCGGTCGCGGGCCTGGTCGCGGGCGGCGTGCTGGCGCTGACGCCGGTCGCGGCGCTGATGTTCCGCTACGACAACCCCGACGCGCTGCTGTGCCTGCTGTCGGTCGCGGCCGTCTCCTTCACGCTGCGGGCCCTGGAGGACGCCCGTACGAGGTGGCTGCTGCTGGCCGGGGCCTGCCTGGGCTTCGGCTTCCTGACCAAGACGCTCCAGGCGTGGCTGATCGTGCCCGCGATCGCCGTCGGGTACGCGGTGTGCGCGCCGACGCCGCTCGCCAGGCGGCTGTGGCAGCTGCTCGCGGCCGGGGCCGCGATGGCCGTCGCGGGCGGCTGGTGGGTGGCGGCCGTGGAACTGTGGCCGAAGTCCTCCCGCCCGTACGTCGGCGGCTCGGAGCACAACAGCTTCCTGGAGCTGACCTTCGGCTACAACGGCCTCGGCCGCATCAACGGCGACGAGAACGGCACCACCGGCTCCCGGCAGCAGTGGGGCAGCACCGGTCTCGGCCGCCTCTTCGGCACCGACATGGGCGGCCAGATCGCCTGGCTGCTGCCCGCCGCGCTGGTGCTGCTGGCGGCGGGGCTGTGGGTGACGTGGCGGGCGGCGCGCACGGACGCGCGGCGCGCGGCGTTCCTGGTGTGGGGCGGGTCGCTGCTGACGACCTTCCTCATCTTCAGCTTCATGTCCGGGATCTTCCACGAGTACTACAACATCGCGCTGGCCCCGTACATCGCGGCGCTCGTGGGCATGGGCTCGGTGGCGCTGTGGGAGCGGCGGGCCAGCCCGGTCGCCGTGGCCGTGGCGGTGGTGACGGTCGCGGGCACGGCGGTGTGGTCGTACACGCTGCTGAATCGTTCCGCCGGGTGGCTGCCGTGGCTGCGCTGGGCGGTACTGGTCGGCGCTCTGGTGGCGGCGGTCGGACTGCTGGCGGCGGCGCTGGCGTCCCGGGCGCGCGGCGGCGGGCCCGACGGCGCCCCGGCGGACTCCCTGGCGGGTACCCCGGTGGGCTCGCCGCGGGCGGCTGACGGCTCTGCGGACGGGGCTTCTGACGGGGCTTCTGGCGGCGCTTCTGACGGCTTTTCGGGCGCGGCCCCGGCCGGGGCCGTACGCCCGGCCGGCGGGCCGTACGGGCGGCTGGCGCTCGGCGCGGCGGGCCTGGGCCTCGCGGCCGCGCTCGCCGGTCCGCTGGCGTACACGCTCAACACGGTGAACACCGGGCACCACGGCGCCATCGTGATCGCCGGGCCCCCGGTGAAGGGCATGCCGGCCCTGGCGGGCGTTACGCGCGGCGGGCGGGCCGGTGCCGCGGGCGGCGCGGGCGCGGCCGGTGCGCCGGGTGCGGGCGGTGCCGGGGCCCCGGGCCAGGCGCACGGTACGGGCCAGGGGGCCGGTGCGGGCGCCGGTGTCGACACGCGCGTGCCGGGCGGAAACCCGGCCGCCCAGGCCGCCGGGCTGCTCGCCCTGGTCGAGGGCCTGGAGCCCGGCCACCGGGTGACGGCCCTGCTCGCGCGTGACGCCGACCGCTACAGGTGGACGGCGGCGACGGTCACGTCCAACGTCGCGGCCAGCTACCAGCTCGCCGCCCGGAAGCCGGTGATGGCCGTCGGCGGCTTCCACGGCAGCGACCCGTCGCCGACCCTCGCCCGGTTCCAGGAGTACGCGCGCCAGGGGCGGATCCACTACTTCATCGCTCCGGCCGGCCTGACCACCGGCAGCCTGACCGGCGGGCCGGGCGGCGGCGCGGCGGGGGCCGGCGGGCAGGCCGGGGCCGGTGCCCGGGCCGCCGCCGACCGGCTCAGGAAGAACACCGCCTTCCGGATCACCGCGTGGGTCGAGCAGACCTTCGCGAAGACCACGGTGGACGGGACCGTCCTGTACGACCTGACCCGGCCGAAGCCCACCGGCTGACCGGGCCCGGTCCGTCGACCTCCCGTCGACCCCGTGCGGGGCCGGTGGCCGTACCCTCCTCACGGCCACCGGCCCTCTTCCCCTGCCGTCGCCCGCCCCGGGCCACAATGATCACCATGGGCGGCGGACGGGGCGAGCGGATACCGGCCGAGCGCGCACCGGACGGGCGGGGACGGGACGAGCGGGCCGAACCTCGCCGAGTCACCCCAGTCCGCCGAGTCCCGCCAGTCACCCGAATCCGCCAGTCACCCGAATCCGCCAGGCACCCGGATCCGCTGAAACCGGGTAAGGCGTCCGCCTCTCGCGGGCGCGCTCGCCTGCCCGGCCGGGAGGGAGGGCGTCGTCGGGTACGCGCCGCGCGGCTGCCGGCGCCCGCCGCCCGGAGCGCCTTCGCGCCGGTGACATTCTCATCACCATCCCCCGAAGGCCGGGTACGGGCCCGGATCGCGGATAAGAGACCGGCTATCCTTCTACGTCTGCGGCGCGATCCGGCCAGGGAAGTCCGCGCGGGACGACGCACGGGTCGGGGCCCGAGTCGCGTGCCTAGGACCGGAGGAGCGGGATGAGCGGTCGTGTGATCGCCGAGTTCGTGGTGGTCTCCGCGGGGGCGGTGACACTGGCCGTCTGCGCCATGCACTTGCTCTACGTGATCGTCCACGGCCGGTTCCCCGCGTACGACAACCTTCTCGACCGCCGCACGACGGGCCTGCCGCGGCCGGTCCGGCCCGAGCCGGAGCGGGAGGTCGCGCGGCGCGGGCGGGGCTCCGCGGACCGCTGACCCGCCTGCCGCGCCGCGCCGCCGCGCTGCGGGCCGGCCTGCCCGCCGCGGGCTCCGACCGCTTTCCCGGATCTCCGCCCGCAGCCCTCTTCACTCCGTCTGACCTGGTCTGACCTGGCCTGACAGCCCGTTGTCAGTGGTGCCTGGCACTCTGTGGACCAGTGCCTGACGAACGGTCGGGCGGGCGTGGAGGGGGGCGTCATGGCGGCGGTGGAGCTGCGGGCGGGGCCGAGGGCGGAGCTGTCGGCGGGGTCGGCGGCGGCGGGCGGACGGCAGGGTGCGGCGAGCCGTGGACCGGCCACCGGAAAAATCCCTGTACGGCGTACAGGCTTCCTTGTACGGTGTATGACGGTTACCGCTCGTCACCCCCGTCCGAGGAGTGTGCCCCTCATGACGGCGCCGTCCGCAGACCAGACGCCCGCCACCCCCGACCAGCAGCCCCGCGCCGACGGGCCGCCCGGCGCCCATCCGCGGCGCTGGCTGATTCTCGGCGTCATCTGCCTCGCCCAGCTCACCGTGCTGCTCGACAACACGGTGCTCAACGTCGCGATCCCCTCCCTCACCCGGGAGATGGACGCCTCCACCACCGACATCCAGTGGATGATCAACGCCTATTCCCTGGTCCAGGCCGGTCTGCTGCTCTCCGCGGGCGCCGCCGCCGACCGCTACGGGCGGCGGCTGATGCTGCTGTCCGGGCTGGCCCTCTTCGGCGTCGGCTCGCTCGTCGCCTCCCTGGCCCAGGGACCCGGGCAGCTCATCGCCGCCCGCGCGGGCATGGGCGTGGGCGGGGCGCTGCTGATGACGACCACCCTGGCCGTCGTCGTGCAGGTCTTCGACGAGGGCGAGCGCGCGCGGGCCATCGGGGTGTGGGGCGGGGTCAGCTCGCTCGGGTTCGCCGCCGGGCCGCTGATCGGCGGCACGCTGCTCGACCACTTCTGGTGGGGCGCGATATTCCTCATCAACATCCCCGTCGCGCTGCTCGGCCTCGTCGCCGTCTGGCGACTGGTCCCGGAGTCGAAGAACCCGGTCGGCGACCGGCCCGACCTGTTCGGCGCGCTGCTGTCCACGGCCGGCATGACCGGCGTCGTGTACGCGATCATCTCCGGGCCGGAGCAGGGCTGGACGTCGATGGGCGTGCTGATGTCCGCCTTCACCGGGGCCGCCGTGCTGGCCGGGTTCGCGCTGTGGGAGCGCCACATCCCGCACCCCATGCTGGACATGCGCTTCTTCCGCGACCGCCGGTTCGTCGGCGCCCTCGCGGGCGGCATCCTCGTCGCCTTCGGCATGGGCGGCTCGCTGTTCCTGCTCACCCAGCACCTCCAGTTCGTGCTCGGGTACGACGCGCTGGGCGCGGGCCTGCGCACCGCGCCCCTCGCGCTGACGATCGTCGCGCTCAACATCACCGGCGTCGGCGTGCGGCTGCTGCCCCGGCTCGGCACCCCGCTGACCATCGTCGGCGGCATGACCCTGCTCGCGGGCGGCCTGGCCACCTCGGCCGTCTTCGGCGCGCACGGCTACGGCGGCATGCTCGCCGGCCTGATCCTCATGGGGGCGGGCATGGCCGTCTCCATGCCCGCCATGGCCGGCGCCATCATGGCGTCCATACCCCGCGAGCAGGCCGGCGCGGGCGCGGGCGTCAACGGCACCCTGACCGAGGTGGGCAACGGGCTGGGCGTCGCCGTGCTCGGCGCCGTCCTCAACTCCCGCTTCGCCGCGCTCCTCCCGGCCGTCGCCGCGGGCGCGGGTTCGCTGCCCGCCGCGCTCGCCTCGGCCCGTACGGGCGCGGACCGGTCGGCGGTGCGGGACGCCTTCGGTACCAGCGTCGAGACCAGCCAGCTCGTCGGCGCCGCGGCCGTGCTGGCCGGGGGCCTGCTGGCCGCGGTGCTGCTGCGGCGGGCCGAGCGGACGGCGGCGGAGGGGAGGGACGGCATAGCATCGGCCACGGCATGATCGTCCGCCCGGCACACCGGCTGCCCGCCCGTGCCCGCGAGTGTGTACGGTCGGGGCCAGTTGGGGAAGGAGGGCGTGCCATGGCCGCCGGCACTCGTTTCGTCCGTCCGCGCGACAGCGTCTGGCTCTCCGAGCGACCCACTCCGCGCCGCAGGTCGGGCCAGCAGCCGGCCGGGCTGGATCTGGAGAAGATCCTCGCGGCGACGGTCCGGCTGCTGGACGCCGAGGGACTCGCCAGGTTCTCGATGCGGCGGCTCGCGGCGGAGCTGGGCGTGACCGCGATGTCCGTCTACTGGTACGTCGACACCAAGGACGACCTGCTGGAGCTGGCCCTCGACTGCGTCATGGGCGAGATCGCCCTGCCGGGCGAGGGCGCCGCTCCGGCCGCTGGCCGGGCCGGGGCGCGACCCGCCGCGCCGGACGCGGCCGGCACCTCCCCGGGGACCGGGCGGGCCGACTGGCGGGACCGGCTGCGCCGGCTCGCCCGCGAGTACCGCCACACCCTGGTGCGGCACCCGTGGGTCTCGCCGCTGTCCGGCGCATACCTCAACATCGGCCCCAAGGCCATGGCCTTCGCCAACGCCGCCCAGCGGGTGATGGCCGAGAGCGGGCTGCCGCGCGAAAAGCTGCCCAGCGCGCTGTCCCTCGTCTACCAGTTCGTCTACGGCTTCGCGACGATCGAGGGCCGCTTCGCCGCCCGGTGCCGCGAGGCCGGCGTCACCCAGGACGAGTACTTCGGCGAGGTGATGGGCTCGATAGCCGACCGGCCCGAGTTCGACGAGCCACGGCAGATCCTGGAGGCGCGCGGCGGGGCCACGGTGGAGGAGATGCGCGAGCGGGACTTCGCCCTCGCGCTGGACTTCGCCATCGCCGGGATAGAGGCCCTGCGGGACGGACCCGAGGGCGCGCTCTGAGCGCGCCCCGACCCCGGCTGCGCTCTGCGCGGCCGCCGGGGTCCCGGTCCTGGCCGCGTCCGGACGGGCCCCCGTCCCGTCAGTCGTCGGGGTGGCCCAGCACGACCTCGTGCCCGTCGACCCCGTCCTCCGGGACCGCGAGCGCGGTGGCGACCGGGGGGTAGCCGCCGGCGACGACGGTGTAGTCGCCCGCCTCCAGGTCGGCGAAGGCGTACGCGCCGTCCTCGCCGGTGGTGGCGGTCGCGACCACGTTCCCGGCCGCGTCGATCAGCGTGACCCGCGCGTCCGGCAGCGGACGCGGCCCTTCGGGTCCGTCCGCGCGTACCACGCCCCGCAGCCGGGCCCCGGCACCCAGCGCGATCTCCAGCCGGGTGACGCCGTGGGCGCCGACCTCGGCGGGCACGGCGGCGGGCCGGAAGCCGGGCGCGTTCACCGCGACCGTGAAGGTGCCCGAGCCCAGTCCGGCGAAGGCGAAGTCGCCTCGGCCGCCGGTCTGCCCGCTGATCAGCACCTCACCGCGCACATCGGCGACCACGACCGTGGCCGCCTCCACCGGCTGTCCGCCGGCGGCCCGCACCGTGCCCGCCAGGCTCCCCGTGCCCGCCAGCACGATGTCGAAGCCCAGCGGCTCCTCGCCGACGACGACGGTGGACGCCTGCGGCTGGTGCCCGTCGGCGGCGGCGATCAGCACGTAGCCGCCGGGGCCGGGCGGGCCGAGCGCGTACGAGCCGTCGGGGTGCGCCACCGCGCGGGCCAGCTGCTGTCCGCCGAGCGAGACGAGGGTGACGGCGGCGCGGGGCACGGCGGCGCCGTCGGCGCCCCGCACGAAGCCGTGCACGCCCTGGCGCGGGCGGTGCCCGTCGGGGCGGTCAAGGCTGCCGGGGCCGTCGGCGGAGGCGGCCGCGGCCGGCGGCCCGTCGTGGACCGCCCACCGCGGGGCCGCGCCGCCGCCCGGGGCGGAGGGCCCGGCGGCCGGTACTCCGGCGAGGGGGTGCACGGGCTCCGGCACGCCGGCGGCCCGGCCTCCGGTACCGGTCCCGGTTCCGGCCTGGGGAACGGCCGTCGGCTCGGACGTGGCCGTCGGCTGCGCGCCCGCCGCGTGGGTCTTCAAGGCGACCTCCTTGATGAAGAGGGTGACGAGGAGCGCGGCCAGCGCGACCGGCGCCGCGTACAGGTACACGTCCGCGACGCCGTGCCCGTACGCGCTCTCCACCACCGAGCGCACCGGCGCCGGCAGCAGGTCCAGGTCGGGTATGCCCCCGCCGGAGCCCCCGCCGCCGCGCAGCCCGCTGTCGGCGGTGTAGTGGCCGACCCGGTTGGCCAGCAGCGCGCCGAGCGCGGAGACGCCCACCGCGCCGCCCAGGGAGCGGAAGAAGGTGACCAGGGAGCTGGCGGCGCCGAGGTCGTGCGGGGCCACCTGGTTCTGGGTGGCCAGCACGAGGTTCTGCATCATCATGCCGACGCCGAGGCCCAGCAGGGCCATGTAGCAGGCCAGGTGCCAGTACGGGGTGTCGTACCGCATGGTGCCCAGCAGCCCCAGGCCCGCGGTCAGCAGCACGCCGCCCGCGATCAGCCAGACCTTCCAGCGGCCGGTCCGGGTGATGAACCGGCCCGAGACGGTCGAGGCCACGGACAGGCCGGCGATCATCGGTATGGTCATGATGCCGGACATCGTGGGCGACTCGCCGCGCGCCAGCTGGAAGTACTGGCTGAAGAACACCGTCCCGGCGAACATCGCCACGCCCACGCACAGCGAGGCCACGGACGCCAGCGCGATGGTCCGGTTGCCGAACAGCCGCAGCGGCACGATCGGCTCGCGCGCCCGGGACTCCACGAGCACGAACACCGCGCCGAGCACCGCCGAGCCGCCCACCATGGCGTACGTCTGCCAGGACAGCCACGGGTAGTCGTCGCCCGCGAGGGTGACCCATATCAGCAGCAGCGAGACGGCGGCGCTGATGAAGAAGGCGCCCGCCCAGTCGACCTTCACGTCACGTCGCACGACCGGCAGTTTGAGGGTCTTCTGAAGTACGACGAGTGCGATGACGGCGAACGGCACGCCGACGTAGAAGCACCAGCGCCAGCCCAGCCAGGCGGTGTCGGTGATGACGCCGCCCAGCAGCGGGCCGGCCACGGTGGCCACCGCGTAGGTGGCGCCGAGGTAGCCGCTGTACCGGCCGCGGTCGCGCGGGGCGATCATCGCGGCCATGGCTATCTGCGCGAGCGCGGACAGGCCGCCGACGCCGACGCCCTGGACGACGCGGCAGGCGATGAGCATGGCCGTGTTCTGCGACAGGCCCGCCACCACCGACCCGCCGACGTAGATCACCAGGGACGTCTGCACCAGCAGCTTCTTGCTGAACAGGTCGGCGAGCTTGCCCCACAGCGGGGTGGTGGCGGTCATCGACAGCAGGGCGGCGGTGACCACCCAGGTGTACGAGGACTGGCTGCCGTGCAGGTCGTTGATGATCTCCGGCAGGGCGTTGGTGACGATCGTGGACGACAGGATCGCGACGAACATGCCGAGCAGCAGCCCGGACAGCGCCTCCATGATCTGCCGGTGCGTCATGGGCGCCGCGGCGGCGGCCGCGTCCCCGGCGCCGGGTCTGCCCTGCCCGCCGGGGTGCGTATGCGGCGCACTCCCGCGCGGGGCGCCGCCGTCCCTGCCGGTGCCGCGCCTGGCGTGTGCGGGGTGCTCCGCGGGTCCCCGCACACCTCGGTCCGGTGTGGTCTGTGCCATGGAGGTCCTTACGTTCGCGATGGTGTACGGGTCGTCCGGGTCGTCCGGGTCGTACGGGAACCGGGGGCGGGGCCCGCGGGCCGCGCGGCGGCGCGCGGCCGGGGCTCGTCGAAGGCGGCCCGTAGCCGGGCCAGCAGCTCCACGAGCCGCCCGACGTCCTCGTCCGACCAGCCGCTCAGCCGCTCGGAGAGCGCCGTCGCGTGCCGGTCCGAGATCTGGACCAGCAGCTTCACGCCACTTCCGGTGAGGCGGAGCAGTCGGCAGCGCCCGTCGAGCGGGTCGGGGTGCCGGCTGATCCAGCCGCGCTCGACGGCGTAGGCGACGTGCCGGCTGGTGACCGACATGTCGACCGCGAGCAGTTCGGCCAGTTTGCTCATGCGCATCTCGCCGTACCGGTCGAGGGCCGTGAGCACGGCGGCCGCGCCGGGCGGGCAGTCGGACGGGAGCACGCGGCTCAGGCCCCGGCGGGCGGCTCCGAGCGCGCCCAGCTGCCGGGCCAGTTCGTCGTAGCGCCGCCGTGCGGCCACGGGCACCCCCTGTTTAGGTTGCTTAAGGCAACCATAAGGTGGTTAGTTGCCGAAGGCAAGGGAAATGGCGGTGCGTGGCGACAAATTTCCGGCAAAGGGTGGCTCGGGAACGGGTCAAACGGCGGCCGACCGGGACCTGAGGAGGGTGTCGAGGCCCGGTGGTGCCGGGGTGTGCCCGGCGGGCGTCGTTCGCTAGGGTCGGGCCCCATGGCGAACAACCCTCAGCATCCGGACGGCTACCAGGACCCGGCGGGCAGCACCCAGATGTTCCGCGCCTTCGTCGACGAGGGCGCGCAGCAGCGGCCGGCGGCGGGTCCCTCCACGGGCGGCACGAACGGCACGGGCGGCTCGGCCGGCCCGCGCGTCGGTCTCATCCTCGGCCTGATCGCCGTGGTGGCCGTCGTCGCGGCGGTGGCCTGGCTGGCGCTGTCCTGACGGACGCGGCGACGCGGGGCCGGCGGCCGCCGCCGGGATGACCGGTACCGCCGGGCGGCGGCGGCCTTCGGCGGCACGGCCGTCCGTACGGGCCCGGGCCGGGCGGTTACGGGACTGGCCGGGCGGTTACGGGCCCGGGCCGGGCGGTTAGGGGACTGGGCCGGGCGGTCGGCGACGCCACGCGCGGCGCGAGCCCTTCACGTGCCGCGTTGTCCCGAGGGCGTAGTCGGGTTCCGCGGCGGGGCGGCGCGGCGCTGCCCGCGTCCGCGGAGGCGGTCGCGTACGTGCGGCGGACCGGTATACGGCCGGCCGCGGGCGCGCGCGGGCCGACGCGGCGCGGTCCGGGACCGGGGCGCGACGCGAGGGGCGGCGGCCGACGGCCAGGCCGCTCCGGGCGCGCCCAGGCAGCTTCGGGCGGCCAGTCGGCTCCGAGCAAGCGGCCAGGGCCCCAAGCGGTGAGGCAGGCTCGGGCGCGGCCAGGCGGCCCCAAGCGGTGAGGCGGCCTCAGACGCTGCCAGGCAGCCCAGCGGTGAGGCAGGCTCAGACGCTGCCGGACAGCCCCAAGGCCCAGACAGCCAGGCGGCTTCAAGGCCGACGGCGGGGTCAGCCCAAAGGGGCCAGCCCGAAGGGTCGGCCCGGGTCAGTCCGCGATGAGCCCCTCCCGCAGCTGGGCCAGCGTGCGCGTCAGCAGCCGGGAGACGTGCATCTGCGAGATGCCGACCTCCTCGCCGATCTGCGACTGGGTCATGTTGGCGAAGAAGCGGAGCATGATGATCTGCCGCTCGCGCGGCGGCAGCTTGGCCAGCAGCGGCTTCAGGGACTCGCGGTACTCCACGCCCTCCAGCGCGCTGTCCTCGTACCCGAGCCGGTCCGCCAGCGAGCCCTCGCCGCCGTCGTCCTCGGGGGACGGCGAGTCCAGGGAGCTGGCCGTGTAGGCGTTGCCGACCGCGAGGCCGTCGACCACGTCCTCCTCGGACACGCCGAGGCACGTGGCGAGTTCGGTCACGGTGGGGGAGCGGTCGAGTTTCTGCGACAGCTCGTCGCTGGCCTTGGTCAGCGCGAGACGCAGCTCCTGAAGCCTGCGCGGCACGCGCACCGACCAGCTGGTGTCGCGGAAGAACCGCTTGATCTCGCCCACCACGGTCGGCATCGCGAAGGTCGGGAACTCCACGCCCCGCTCGCAGTCGAACCGGTCGATCGCCTTGATCAGACCAATGGTGCCGACCTGGACGATGTCCTCCATCGGCTCGTTGCGGCTGCGAAAACGGGCGGCCGCGTACCGCACGAGGGGAAGGTTCAGCTCGATGAGGGTGTCACGTACGTAGGTGCGCTCCGGGCTGTTCCGGTCGAGGGCGGCGAGCCGCAGGAACAGGGAGCGGGAGAGGGTGCGGGTGTCGATGGCGTCGTCGCAGTCGTCCAGCACGTGCGGTGCGTCGTCGGTGAGCACCTTCGAGCTGCCCAGTTCTACGGACATGCCACCCCCTTGAGGTCGCGGACGGATCCCGGCTGCGCTCTGCGCGTCGGACGCAGCATCCCCCTGCTTACCGGAGGTCGAACCACATCAGACGCCGTTCCCGCAGAATGTCACATGTCGGCAACACGCTGTAGCGCCATGTCGACATTACTGCCGATGAGACCCGAGGGCGAGTCACTCGTGCAGGTTACGACTCGATCCGATTTGCGGATCGTAGCCGCGCGAAGCTCCGCGACAACAGGCGTGAGACGTGCATCTGGGACACTCCGAGCTCCGCGCTGATCTGCGACTGGGTCAAGTTGCTGTAGTAGCGCAGCAGCAGGATGCGCTGCTCACGCTCCGGCAGTTGCACCAGCAGATGCCGTACGAGGTCGCGGTGCTCGACCCCGGCCAGCGCCGGGTCCTCGTACCCGAGCCGGTCCACCAGCCCCGGCAGGCCGTCGCCCTCCTGCGCGGCCTCCAGCGAGGTGGCGTGGTAGGACCGCCCGGCCTCGATGCAGGCCAGCACCTCCTCCTCGGACAGCTTCAGCCGCTCGGCGATCTCGGCGGTCGTCGGCGACCGGCCGTGCAGCACGGTCAGGTCCTCGGTCGCCCCGCTCACCTGCACCCACAGCTCGTGCAGGCGGCGTGGTACGTGCACGGTGCGGACGTTGTCGCGGAAGTAACGCTTGATCTCGCCGACGACGGTGGGCATGGCGAAGGTGGGGAACTGCACGCCGCGGCCCGGGTCGAACCGGTCGATGGCGTTGATCAGGCCAATGGTGCCGACCTGGATCACGTCCTCCATGGGCTCGTTGCGGCTGCGGAAGCGCGCGGCGGCGTACCGGACCAGCGGCAGGTTGGCCTCGATCAGCGCCGCCCGCACCCGGGCGTGCTCGGCCGTGCCGGGGTCCAGGGCGGCGAGTTCGGCGAACAGCACCTGGGTGAGCGCCCGCGCGTCCGCCCCCCGGCCGCGTCCGCCTCCGGAAGCCGCGCCCGGGCGTCCGCTCCCGGGCCGGGGCGCGCCGCCGGAGCGGACCGCGGCGCCCTGGTGGCTCTCCGGTGCCGGGCGGGCCGCGGGGGTCTGGCGGGGCCTCGGCCCGACCGGCCCGCCGGGCGCGCCCGGTCTGTCCGGTCCGCCTGGTCCGCTCGGCCCGCCTCTGTGGGCGCCCCCGCCGTCCTGGCCGCCGCCCTCCGCGCCGCCGTCGGCGCCGTCGGCCCCGTCGCGGCGCGCGCCGCCGCGGCCCTCGGAGCCGTGGCCGGAGCCGCGGCTGTCACTGTCACTGAGGAGCGGCGTTTTGGGCGCAGTACGGGCCGACACGGTCTCGCCACCCCTTCACGAAGCACACACCCGTCAAAAGCGGTCATAGCATCACAAGACAGATACAAGGTGTGCAAGCACCGTATAACTACGTGTTGGTGGCGAGCGCGGCGCGCGTCCGCCGAGTGCCGCAACCGTCCGCCGGACGCGCCGGAGCCCCGCCCGGCGCGCTCGGCCGGACGGGGCCCCTGAGTGTGGGACGGCCCCCGTCGCCAGGTCGGGGGCCGGGTGGTGTCACTCGACCAGCTCGGTCATGAACTCGCCAATTTGGTGGGCGGCCTCGGAAATGCCCTCGAAGCCCTCCTGGACGAGATCGGCCGCCCGCGCCGGGGTGTTGATGATGGTGTACAGGACGAAGATGACGATGATGTAGAACGCGACTTTCTTCGCCTGGGCCATCTCGCGCCGCCTCCCCTGCCGTTCCCCTGTGCGGTCGCGTGAGTCTATCCACACGATTGGCGCAACAGTCACACCTATCTGATCATTCACGGCGTGTCCCCCCGCGCCGAACCCGGGTGACGCCCGGCGGTCCACCCGGCCTGGCCGGCTCCGGCGCCCGCGGCGGGGGAGCGGACCGGGCGCCGCGCGGGGCCCGGGGGCGGCGGGCTCCGGGCCGCGGTGGCAAGCCGCTGGTCAGCGCGTGCCGGGCGGGTGGCGTACGGCGGCGCGCGGCGGGTCCTGGGCGGCGTTCCGGCGGCGTGCGGAGCCGCATTCTTATGCGGGACATTCCATGCATATCCCGGCCGTTCCCTGTCTGGTTTTCGCTCTATTGAACGCCGGATTCCGGGAACTACGCTCGCCTCTCGACTTACCGACGGTAAACCTGTGCTCACTCATCCGGTAAGGCTGCGCCGATCCGGTTGCCGTGCTCGCCGCCCACGGAGGGACCCCGATGGCCACCGAGGCCGACCGACCACTCACGCCGCCGCGTAGCGGCCGTGGGCCCGGCGGTCGCGGCCGGCGGGGCGGGGAGCCGGGGGAGCGCGTACGGCGACGCCACCGCGCCGGCCCGAGGTCGCGAACCGGGCGAACGGCGCGAACGGCGTGGGCGGCGCGCACCGCGTGGGCGGACCGCGCCGCGCGGCGGGCGGGAGCGGCCCGCCGGGCGTTCCGCCCGCCCGGGACGGCCGACCAGCCGGACGCGGCCCGACCGCCCGGAGGGCCCGGACGACCCGTACGGCCTGTTCGGCCGGGCCCGGGTGGGCCCGGCAGGCGACCGTACGGCAGGTACGGCCCGTACGGCCCGTCAGTTCGCCGGTACGGGCCGGGCGGCCCGTACGGGCGGCACGGGCCCCGCGGACCGGACCGGCGGCCGGACCGGTGAACCGGCCGGACCGGCCGGAGTGACGGAACCGGCCGGAGTGGCCGGAGCCGACCGCTCCGCCGTGGCCCCGCCGGCCGCCCGGCGCCGTCGACCCGGCGCCGGCCGCACCCCGGCCGGCCCGGCCGGAACCGCCCGCACGGCTCGCACCGCGAGCACGGCCCGTACCGACAGCTCACCCAGCACCTCCGGTACCGCGCACACCGCACCAACCGCATGACCCAACGCCGCACCCGCCGCTGGCTGAGAAAGGACGCCGATGCCGCACGTCGGCCACCCCATCCGATTCTTCGACCATCGCACCACCTCCCTGTACGCGGGCCGCCGTGGCGCGGCCGCCGAGCAGCGCCACACCAAGGGCCACGCCGGCGACGCCCCGCGGGCCGCGAGGGGGCAGCGCACCGTAGGGACGACGCGGTTCACCCTCGCCACACCCGACATCCACGCCTGCTACCCGCCGCCCGGCGCGGCCGGGGACTTCCACGAGTCCCGGCCCCACCTCACGGTCGGCCCCGCCGCCCTGCCGTGGTTCCGCCGCCTGCGCGGCGCCCACGGCGGCCCCGCGGTGGCCCTGCTCGTCTTCCGCGCGGGCGAACTCCCAGAGGACCCCGAGGCCGTCGGCCAGGTCACGGTCTCCACCGTGGGCGCGCTGCTGATCGGGGACGCGGGCCCGGGCGAGCCGCCGGAACCCGACCCCGAGGGGCTGTTCGCCGGTGACTGCGCCCGGCCCTGCCGCTCCGTGCTGGTGCCCGGACCGCTGTTCGCGGCCGTCTGCCCGCGCCCCGCCGAGCTGGCCCTGCTCACGCGCACCCGCGCGGGCGGCTCCCCGGCGCCGCGCGTGGCGGCCTTCCCGCCCCGGCGCCGGGAGGGCGACGGCGACGCCGCGTCCGTCGTCGCGCGCCGCTTCCCGGCACCCGCCGGCGGCCGGCACGTCGCCCACCTCGTCTCGCTCGACGGCCTCGAACCGTACGTCGACGGCGCCGAACCGCCCGCCATCGGCCTGCGGCTGGTCTCCCTGTACGCGTGGTCGTTCACGTCCGAACCCGCGCGGGGCCCCGCCGGGAACCGGCACCGGCGGCCGGGCCCGACCCCGGACGCCGCGCCGGCCCCTGACCCGGCGCGGGTCCCGAAGCAGCGCGCCGCCGAACGCCCGGCCGCGAACCGGGACTTCGGCCCCGCCGAGGCCCCGGGCCCCGACCCGCGCAGGCCGGGCGGGCCGGGCCGTCCCGGCGGCCGACCCGGGATGTCGGCCGGGGACCCGCCCGGCCCGTGTCCCGTCCCGCCGCACCACGACGCGGACGGCCGCCCCGGCGGCGTGGCGGACAGCGGCCCGGACGGCACCGTGGACAGCACCGTGGACAGCCGCCCGGACGGCTCCGCGGACGGCCGCCCCGGCGCCGCCGGGGACGACCGCCCGGCGGGGGACCGTGGCCCCGCCGACGGCCCGGCCACGGCCACGGCCGGGGCCTGGCTCCCGCTCCTGCCCCCGTCACCGGACGCGGCGCCGGACGGGCCCCTGCCGGCCCTCGCCGACCTGCCGGGCCTGCCGGGCCTCCCAGACGCGCCGGACCTGCCGGATCTCCCCGACCTGCCGGGGCTGACGGCGCGGCCTGACCTGGCCGGCGCCCCGCCCGCGCCCTGGTGGCTCGGCGACGCCGACGGCGCGCTGCCGCCGCGCCTCACCCCGTGCGGGCCCGCCGCCGGCCGTCCGCAAGGCCCGTTCACCGCCGGTCCGGAGCCGCTGCGGCCGGTGCCCGCGCCGGGCGCCGCCTCCGCGCCGGGCAGCGCGTCCGCGCCGGGCACGGGCTCCTGTCCGCCGCAGGCGCCCGCCGCCGACCCGTACGTACGAGACCCCGCCGCCGACCCGTACGTACGGGTCGGGAACGGGCGGCGCGGACCGCGGACCGGCGGCGCGCGCGGGCGCCGGTCCGCGGACGGCGGTACCCCCGGCCCGGACGGCCCGGACGGACCGGAGGGCCGGGACCAGAGAGCGGCCCCCGGCCACCTGTCCGCCTTCGAACTCGGCCGCACGCTGGCCCTGGCCGACCCGGCCTTCCGCACCGCCCTGCTGGAGTTCCGCACCACCGCCCGCCGCGCGGCCCGCCGCCTGCTGGCCCACCCGCGGTTCGGCGGCAACGCCCGCCCCGCCCCCTACCCGGCCGCCGCCCGCGTGCCGGGCGCCCAGCCGCGGACCGGCCCGCCGCTGCGGCAGGCCGAGGTGCACGCGGCCCTGGCCCGGCAGGAGACGCTGGCGGCGCTGCGCGAGGCCGCCGAGCCGCGCCTGGGGCTCGTACGGGCCTGGCGGGACCAGCTGCGGCGGCTGGAGCCGGTGCCGTTCGACCGCCTGGTGCCCGACCCGGCGGCCCTGCCCGTGGAGAGCCTGCGGTTCTTCCACGTCGACCGGGACTGGATCCGCGCGGCCTGGGACGGCGCGCTGAGCGTCGGCGTCGGCCACGCGGTCGACGCCGCCCTGAACCAGCTCGCCGGCGGCCTGCCCGACCAGGACCTCCCCGCCTGCGGCCTGCTGCTGCGCTCCGCGCTGGTCCCGGCCGGTCCCGGCCCGCTCCTGGCGGCCTCCCGCGCGGGAACGCCCGTCGCACCCGTGCACGAGGCCCGGTACGGCGCGGACGTCCTGCTGCTGCTCTACGCCGACGTGATCGACACCGTGGCCCTGGCCGGACCGCCGCTGCCGCGCGCCGCGTACGAGCCGTACGGAGCGTACGAGGGGTACGGACCGTACGCGGAGGCCGGACCGTACGAGGAGGACGGACCGTCGGCCGTCGCCGTCATGGGGTGCGACGAAGGGCAGGACCGCGCCCCGGACGCCGACGGCCTGGCCGCCGCCCTGACTGCCCGCCCGACCCGCAAAAACGACGGAAACGATGAAAACGGCGGAAGCTCCGGAAACGACGGACGCGGCGGGAACGGCGCGCGCGGCACGGCGTCCGGACATGCGAACGGGCCCCACTCATGCGAGTGAGGCCCGTCGCCCTTACTGCTCACAGCGGTAGCGGTGGGATTTGAACCCACGGAGGAGTTGCCCCCTCACACGCTTTCGAGGCGTGCTCCTTCGGCCACTCGGACACGCTACCGAGAGAGAGCTTAGCGGACGGGTGGGCGTGCTGGCGAAGTCGGTCCCGCCCGCCGCCGCCCCCGCGCACCGGCCGGTAGGCGGTCCCCGTCCCGGGGCTGACCCGCCGGGCCCCACCAGGGCCCCCGGCTCAGGGGCGGCGGAAGAAGCGGGTCAGCGGCGCGGCGCACTCCGCGGCGAGGACGCCGGAGATCACCTCGGGCCGGTGGTTCAGGCGCCGGTCCCGCACCACGTCCCACAGGGAGCCGACGGCGCCCGCCTTCTCGTCGGCCGCCCCGTACACCAGCCGGTCGACGCGGGACAGCACGAGGGCGCCCGCGCACATCGTGCACGGTTCGAGCGTGACGACGAGCGTGCAGCCGGTCAGCCGCCACTCGCCGCGGCGGCGCGCGGCGGCGCGCAGGGCGACGACCTCGGCGTGCGCGGTCGGGTCGCCGTCCGCCTCGCGCGCGTTGCACCCGCTGCCCAGCACCGTGCCGTCCGGGCCCAGCACGACGGCGCCGACCGGCACGTCGGCCGTCTCGGCCGCCCGCTCGGCCTCGCGCAGCGCCAGGCGCATCGGCGCGTGCCACGGGTCGCGCAGCGGGTCGGGCAGCGGGTCGGGCAGCGGGTCGGGCAGCGGGTCGGGCAGCGGGTCGGGCAGCGGGTCGGGCAGCGGGTCGGGCAGCGGGTCGGGCAGCGGGTCGGGCAGCGGGTCGGGCAGCGGGCGCCCGGAGCCGGGGCCGGGCGACGGGCGTCCGGGGTCCGGGCCGGCCGGCGGGTCGGGCACGGTGGGCGGCGGGGCGGCGGTCAGCGCACCGCCTCCAGGACCTCCGTGCAGCCCAGCATTTCGGCGATCTCGTCCAGGGCGTCCCCGTCCAGGGTCTTCAGCTCCTTGGCGGTCATGCCGAGGTCGGCGAGGATGTCGGCGTCGCCCAGCGGACCGGCGGGCACCGGCCGGTCGCCGTCCGGCTCGTCGGCCGCGCCGTCGGGCTCGCCGTCCTCGGTGCCGTCGAGGTCGACCAGGCTGTCCAGATCGTGGTCGTCCGGGTCGCGGCCGAGCAGCTCGTCGGTGAGCATCGCCCCGTACGAGCTGCGGGCGGCCGCGGCCGCGTCCGACACGTAGATGTGCGGGTCGTCCTCGCCGTCCACCCGGACGACGCCGAACCACGCGTCCTCGTGCTCGATGAAGGCCAGTACCGTGTCGTCGTCCTTGGAGACCGCACGGGCCAGTTCGATCAGATCAGCCAGCGTCTCCACGTCGTCTAGCTCTGTGTCGCTGGCTTCCCACCCGTCTTCGGTGCGCGCGAGCAATGCGGCGAAGTACACCGTGACTCTCCCACTGGTCAGAGGCGTGCCGAGGCGAGCGGACACTGCCCGCCCACTCGGAATCGTGGCAGAAACAAACGCTTCGCGAGAGGTCTTCCGCGCTGCGTCGTGCACCAGTCCCAAGAGATGTCGCTCACGCGGACCGGAAACAGTCTGACATGGGGGGTTCGCCGGGACTTCGGCACGGCTTCACTGGTCCTGACGCGGTCTCCCGCATTCTTTCCCCGGTCCCGCCGGAATCTCACCGGCGCCCCCGGCCATCCCACCGGAAGCGCCGGAAGCACCAGGCGGACGGCGTGCCGCCGGCCGGGGTCACCAGCGGAACGTGCGCATGCGCATCGCCTGCCGCATACGGGCCGCGCGGGCCCGGCGCGGCCGGACGCGCTCGCGCAGCTCCCGGGCCTCCTTCAGGTCCCGCAGGAACTGCGCGCGGCGGCGCCTGCGCTCGGGGTCCGACTCCCGCGCTCCCGCGTCCGGTCCTCCTCGGGCCGCCGCCTGCCCGGCCCCCGGGGACGTCCTCCGCGTCCCTCCCGCCGTCCTGTCCGGTCCTCTCCTGTCGGTCCCCACCGTCTCCGTCCCCCTCGCGGTCCTCCGCGCCGTCCCCGTCGCACGGCGGAGCTCGTCCCGGTCAGCCATCGGCCACACCACCTGGAGCTGGATTCGCGCCCGGCCGGTCACGTCCGGGCGTACGTGCGTGCGTGCGTACCGGGCTGCTTCCCCCGTTCCCGGCGAATGATGCGGGCGTGGCCGCAGGCTGCCACCGGGCTGCCGTCTGCGGCTACTGTCTGCGCCATGCGGATCCACGTCGTCGACCACCCGCTGGTGGCGCACAAACTCACCACGCTGCGCGACCAGCGCACCGACTCACCGACCTTCCGCCGGCTGGCCGACGAACTGGTGACGCTCCTGGCGTACGAGGCGACGCGCGACGTGCGCGTCGAGCCGGTGGACATCGTCACGCCGGTCACGCCGACGACCGGCGTGCGGCTGGCCCGGCCGCGGCCGCTGGTGGTGCCGATCCTGCGGGCGGGCCTGGGCATGCTCGACGGCATGGTGCGGCTGCTGCCGACCGCCGAGGTCGGCTTCCTCGGCATGATCCGCGACGAGGAGACCCTGGAGGCGTCGACGTACGCGACCCGGATGCCGGTGGACCTCTCCGGCCGGCAGGTGTACGTGCTCGACCCGATGCTGGCCACGGGCGGCACGCTGGTACGGGCCATCCAGGAACTGCGGTCCCGGGGCGCCCGGGACGTCACCGCGCTGTGCCTGCTGGCCGCCCCGGAGGGCGTGGCGGCCATGGAGCGGGAGCTGGCGGACGCGCCGGTCACGGTGGTCACGGCGGCCCTGGACGACCGGCTCAACGAGCAGGGGTACATCGTGCCGGGGCTGGGCGACGCGGGCGACCGGATGTACGGCACGGCGGACTGACGGCCCCTGCCGACCCGGCCCCTGCCGACCTGGCTCCCTGCCCACCTGGCACCTGCCGACCCGGTCCCCGCGACCCGGCCCGGCACTCCGGCCCGTACCGCCCAGGGCCGTACCCCAGGGCGGTACCCCCCAAGGCCCGTACCGCCCAGGCGCTCACACGATGCCGTCCGCGATCTCCGCCTGCTCGCTGGGGCTGCCGTACGCGGACGGCACCGCGTACCGCCGGCGCCTGGCCCGCCACCACAGCGTGGCCAGCACCAGGACCACGGCCAGGGCCACCGAGGCGTAGTTCATCGACTCCACGGTGACCGGGCTGGACTGCGGCAGGCAGAACAGCACCGTCACCACCGTCACCCATGCCACCGCCACGCACCCCACCGGGCGGCTCCACCGGCCCAGGTGCCAGGGCCCGGGGGTGAACCGGTCGCCCGCGCGTAGTCGCAGCAGGACCGGGATCGCGTACGCCGGGGTCATGCCGATAACGTTGATGGCCGTCACCGCGCCGTACGCGGTCTCCGAGTACAGCGACGGCAGGGCCAGCACGCCGGCCACCGTGACCGACAGCCACACCGCCGGACACGGGGTCTGGGTGCGGCTGCTGACCCGCAGCCAGCGCGCGGAGCCGGGCAGGGCGCCGTCCCGGCTGAAGGCGAACACCATCCGGCTGGCCGCCGCCACCGCCGCGTTCCCGCAGAACAGCTGTGCGACGATCACGACCAGCAGCAGGAGGCGGGCGCCGGTGCCGCCGACCGCGTCGAGGAAGATCTGCGCGGGCGGCACGCCGGTGGCGCCGTTCAGGGTGCCGTCGTAGTCCTGGATGGCGAACGTCAGCCCGACCAGCAGCACGAACCCGGCGATCCACGACACCCAGATCGCGCGCACGATGCCCCGCGCGGAGGACACGCCCGCGCGGGTCGTCTCCTCCGACAGGTGCGCGGAGGCGTCGTAGCCGGTCAGCGTGTACTGGCTCAGCAGCAGGCCCATGGCCGCCACGTACACCGGGTTCGACCAGCCGGTGTCGTTGACGAAGCCGGTGAACACGAAGTCGGCCGACTGGTGGTGGTCCGGCACGGCCGCCAGCACGCCCGCGATCAGGGCGACGCCCAGCAGGTGCCACCCCACGCTGACCGAGTTCAGAAGGCTGACAAGTCGCACGCCGAACAGGTTGAGCACCGCGTGCAGCAGCAGTACGCACCCGAACAGGCCGAAGGTGGCGCCGGGGGTGGGCCGGAAGCCCCACTGGAGGTTCAGCAGGGCGCCGGCGAACTGCGCGGCGCCGTAGTCGATGGCCGCTATGCCGCCGAGCAGCCCGAGCATGTTGAGCCAGCCGGTGTACCAGCCCCACGCGCGCCCGCCGAGCCGGTCGGCCATGAAGTACAGCGCGCCGGAGGTGGGGAAGGCACTGGTGACCTCCGCCAGCGCCAGCCCCACGCACAGCACGAACAGCCCGACTCCCGCCCAGCCCCACAGCATCACCGCGGGCCCGCCGGTGCGCAGCCCGAAGCCGTACAGCGTCATGCAGCCGGACAGCACGGAGATGACGGAGAAGCTGATGGCGAAGTTGCCGAACGGGCCCATGCGGCGGGCGAGGACCGGCTGGTAGCCCAGCTCGCGCAGCCGCTCCTCCTCGGCCTCGTGGGCCCGTCCGGGCCGCGCCGCGCGCGGGGCGGGGGACACGGTTACCTGCACCTCCGGCGTGCGGTCGCGACGGCGGAACGGTTCCTCCGGGCGGGGCCTCGCGCCTCGGCGCGAGGCCCCGCCCGGCGGGGCGGTCAGGGGGTGGGGACACGGGGTGGGGGCACGACACTGCCGTACGGGCCGCGCGGGCCGGCCCGGCCGGGCGCGCCCAGCGGACCGCGCGCGCGGTGCGGCTCGTACGGGCTGTACGGACCGTACGAGCCGTCCGCGTCCTCCGCCGCGTCTGCGGCGTCGTCTCCCGCGTCTTCCGAGCCGCGGCCGGGGCCGCTGTCGGCGTGGGCCGCGCGCCCGCCCTCGGAGCCGCCCACACCGCCGCCTGAGCCGTCCGCGCTCGCGCCTTCACCTTCACCCTCGCCCGAGCCGCCCGAGCCGCCCGAGCCGCCGTTGGCCGGGGTCCGGCCGGGCGCCCGTCCGCCGGCGGTCCCGGTCGCGGCGGCCAGGCAGCGCTCCCGTGCGCGCAGGAACTCCTCCTCCGCCAGCTCGGGCCGGTCCGGGTCGCCGGTGCGGTAGGCCCACGGCAGCGGCGTGGCGTACGGGCCCAGCTCCTCGAAGACGCGCGCCGCGCCGTCGTAGAGCCGCGCCGCCCACAGGGCGTGGGCGAGGTAGTTCAGGTCGAGCGGCGAGCGGGTGGCCCGGTCGGCGTGGTCGAACCAGCAGTGCAGGGCGCGCTCGGCGTCCCCCACCGCGTGCTCGGTGATCCAGTGCAGCTCCAGCGCCCGCCCGGGGGCCCGGCGGCGCTGGGCCCGGTACAGGTCGGCGCTGACGTACAGCGGCAGGGCCAGCAGCGACGCGCCCCGGGGCGCCCAGGAGACCACCCAGCGCACGAAGTGGACGGAGTCGGTGCGGCCGTCGCCCGACCAGGTCTTCAGGCACTGGAGCATGCGGTGGTACGCCTCGCGGTTGCACGGGTCGCGCCGGTCGGCCTGCTCCAGCAGGCCCCACGGGCCCGTCGGCAGCAGCGGCTCCGGCGGGCGGGTGGCGCACTCCGCGCTCGCCCGTCGTCGGTCCACCTGGGCCAGGGCCAGCAGGCACACCCACGGCACCGGGTCGGCCGGCGCCTCGCGGACGGCGACCCGGCAGGCCTGCCACGCCTCGTGCGCCAGCTCCGCGGTGCGCGGGTGGCCGGTGCGGTGGGCCCGCAGGGTCCGTTCCACGCTCACGCGCGTGTGCATCACCAGGGCCGCGGTGCTCTCCGGCTCCTCCTCGCGCCACGCCTGGACGACGGTGGAGCCGGCCGCGGCGGCGGCGAGCACCTGGGTGCGCGCGGTCCACAGCGTCCAGCACTCGGTGCCCGCGAGCAGCTTGCGCATGGACATCCAGCGGCCGGTGCGCAGGTCCTGGAGGGCCATCCGCAGCCCGTCGTCGTGGGCGGCCGGGTGGTACACGGGACGGAATCTGCCGCTGCGGCCCGACGGCGCGCCGCCGCCTCGCATCAGGCTGCCTCCCACGGTGCCGGCGGCGGCGCCGGCGCCGGTGCCGAAGCGGCGTCGAGCGTGCGCCGTAAGCTGCTGAGGGGCATCCCCGAACCCTCCGTCGGACTGCGTGGGCCCCACACTCTCGTGCAGGGGAAAGCCCAGGTGCAAGGGCCGCTCGTGACGGTCCGGTGAAAACGAGTCGACACCGCGGGGGCGGGACGGCGGCCGTCGGGACGGCGGGTCAGCAGCCCGCCACGGACGGTGCGGGCGAGGGACGGCGCAGAGCCTCCAGCGCCCGGTCCGCCTGCGGCCTGGCCGTCAGGCCGGTGAAGCCGTCGCCGATGACCAGGTCCACGTCGTCGCTCCGGCGGCCGTCGCTCCTGGTCTGCGCGCCGTGGACCTGCGTCGCGAGCACGGGCAGGGCGCCGCGGGCGGCGGCCGGGGAGCCCAGCAGCAGCCCGGCGGACTTCACCTTTTTGTCGTACTCGGCCGGGGCGTTGCCGATCCGGCCGACGCGGAAACCGCGGGCCCTGAGGTCGGCGGCGGTACGTTTGGCGAGATCCTTGCGCTGCGTCGCGTTGTAGACATTGACGGTCAGGTCGGCGGGCTTCGGCGGCGTCCCCGCAGGCGCGCGGCCCGCGCCGCGCGCCCCCGACCGCGCCTGCGCGCCCTGCCCGTGGCCGTCCCCGGCCGTGGCGCGCGCCTGGCAGCCGGCCGACCTGTGCCGGGCGGCGCCCGGCTCGCCGTCGTCGCCGGAGAAGACGTCGATGAGCTGCGTCGTCCCCCAGCCGATCAGGGCGACGGCCAGCACCGCGCCGACAGCGGCGAACACGAGCCCGGGCCGACCCCGCCGACGGCGCATGCGTGGGTGGACGGCCCCCGTGATGCGGTACTTGCCCCCCATGCCGGGAGGGGTGAGCATGCTCATGTACGCAGCGTAATGCGCCTCGCGGGCGATGCCTACTAAATGATCAACGGTTGCGGGTCAGTCCGACCCGAAAGGGCCAACGCGAGCCGCTCCGCCGCCCTCCGTACGGACCACATCCGGCTCTGGTCGGGCCCGGTCCGCCGCGGTCCGCCCGCGCGGTCCGCCCCGGCCCCGGGCCCTCAGGCCGGCCTCTAGCCCAGCTCCAGCACGCGCGCGTGCAGCACCTGGCGCTGCTGGAGCGCGGCGCGCACCGCACGGTGCAGCCCGTCCTCCAGGTACAGGTCGCCCTGCCACTTCACGACGTGGGCGAACAGGTCCCCGTAGAACGTGGAGTCCTCCGCCAGCAGCGTCTCCAGGTCGAGCTGCTGCTTGGTGGTGACGAGCTGGTCAAGGCGTACCGGGCGGGGCGCGACATCCGCCCACTGGCGGGTGCTCTCCCGGCCGTGGTCGGGGTACGGCCGCCCGTTTCCGATGCGCTTGAAGATCACACGGAAAGCCTACCGGGCAAGCGGCGTCCGGCGCAGCCGTGGCCGCGTGCGGACGGCCGTCGGGCGGGAGCGGACCGGGGCGCGGCGGCGCGCGGCCGGTACGGCCCGGGCGGCCCGTACGGGCTCCGGACCGCGTCGGCCGCGGGACGGGGGCCGTACGCGGGCGGGACCGGGGCCGCGGGCGGGCGCGGGCGGACCGCACGTGCGGGTGCCGGGCAGTCGGAGCCGGGCGGGCCGTACGGGCCGGAGCCGGGCGGGCCGACCGGAGCCGTACGCAGCCGCATGGGCCCGTACGGAGCCGCATGGCCCGGTACGCAGCCGCATGGGCCCGTACGGCCGTCAGGTCGCGGCCGCCGTGCCCCGCGCCCCGGCGGGCTCCCGCGCCGCCGCGGGATCCGGCGCGGCCGCGGGCTCCCGGACCTGCCCGGCACCGGCGTCCGGGCGCGTGTACCCGTACCCCCGCTCGACCCGGGCCACGTGCACTGTGAAGGACTTGTACCAGCGCTCGCGGCCGTAGGCGCGGGTCAGGGTGTGCTCGGTGTGCTCCCGCCAGCCCGCGATCGACTCCTCGTCGCGCCAGTACGACACCGTGATGCCCAGGCCCCCGGGGTCGCGGGCGGAGTCGACGCCGAGGAAACCGGGCTGCTCGGCGGCCAGCTTCAGCATCTCCTCGGCCCGCTTGCCGTAGCCGTCGTCCCCGGGGGTGCGGACGGAGGTGAACACCACCACGTAGTACGGCGGAGCGGGCAGCGGCGCGGGCGCCGGGTCGGGCATGGGGTTCCTCCAGCGGAAGGGCTGTGCGGGTGTCGCGTTCTACGTTCTCGCACACCAGTGCGAATATCAATCGGCTTACCGGCCTCTTCGCAGGTCCGCAGCCTGGAAAATCCCGTGACTCAAGGGGACGCTGCGCCTCCCGTACTCCATGATGGGAGTGCCGCCGTCGGCCATGCGAGATTATTGTCCGTATATGGGCGTCTTACGGGCGTCATGGGTGGCTGCGGTAGGCCGGGGCAGGGTGCGGCTGCCGAAGAAGACCGTTCGGTGCCGCCGAGGGAGAGTGAGAGGTGTGCGCGAGCCCGCCGCTGCCGACTCCGGTCCGCGACAGCTCGACCCGCTGCTGGACCAGGCGATGCGCGAGTCCGGCGCGTCGGTGGGCACGGTGTACCTGCTGCCGCCGGGCGAGCAGGTGCTGCGCCTGACGGAGCTGACCGGCATCCCGGTGGAGTTCGCCGCGCCCTGGCTGCGCGTGGCCCTCTCGGCGCCCGACCCGCTGGCCGACGCGGTGCGCGAGCGGCGCCTGGTGTGGATCGGCAGCCAGGAGGAGATGGCGCGCGCCTACCCGCGCACGGCGCTCGCCGTCCCGTACCCCTTCGCGCTCGCCGCCGCCCCCATCCTCAGCGGCGACGCCTGCTACGGCGGGGTGGTGCTGCTGTGGCCCGGCTCGCACCGGCCGGAGATGACCCCGCGCGAGGGCCAGTCGGTCGCCGCCGCGTGCCGGCGCATCGCCGCCACGCTGCGGCAGGCGGAGGAGGAGGGGCACCCGGTGCTGCCCGGTCCCGAGCCGCTGGTGCTCGACCCGCCGCGGTCCCGTACGCCCGAGTGGAACGAGGCGCTGGCCGCCGTCGACTTCGTCGACCGCCTCCCGGAAGGCGGCTGGGGCCTGGACCAGGAGGGCCGCATCTCCTTCGCCAGCGCGGGCGCGGCCGAGCTGGTCGGCCGCAGCGTCCCCGACCTGCTCGGCTCGCCGCCCTGGGAGGCGCTGCCGTGGCTGAAGGACCCGGTCTTCGAGGACCGCTACCGGGCCGCCGTCATCAGCCACCAGCCCACGTCCTTCACCGCCATGTGCCCGCCGGACCGCTGGCTGTCCTTCCAGCTCTACCCGGACGTGTCCGGGGTCAGCGTGCGCATCACGCCCGTACCGCTGGCCCACCCGGCCGCCCACCCGACACCGGCCCTGCACGGCCCGGCCGCGCTCGCCGGTCCCCCGCGCGGGCGGACGCCGCCCGGCCGTACCGCGCTGTCACCCGGCGCGTCCCCGGAGGGCGCCGCGCCCGCGCCGGGCCGCGCCGGGCCGCGCGCCGCCGAACCCCCGGCCGGACCGGCCCGCGCGGGCGCGCTCTACCTGCTCACCCACCTGGCCGCCACCCTCACCGAGGCGGTCGGCGTGCGGGACGTGGTCGAGCAGGTCGCCGAGCAGGTCACGCCCGCCTTCGAGGCGCAGGGCTTCATCCTCTTCCTGGGCGAGGGCCGCCGGCTGCGGATCGTGGGCCACCGCGGCTACAGCCCCGAGGCCGTCGACCTGCTCGACGGCTTCTCCCTGCACACCGCCCAGCCCACCCCGGCCACGCTCGCGCTGACCGTGGGCCTGTTCAGCTTCTACGGCTCGCCGGAGGAGCTGGAGCGGGCCTACCCGATGGGCATCCCGGAGGTGACGGGCAAGTCCGCGTGGGCGTTCCTGCCGCTGATCGCCTCCGGGCAGCCGGTCGGGGTGTGCGTGCTGTCCTACGAGGAGCCCCGCGAGTTCGACCCGGACGAGCGCACCGCCATGACCGCCGTCGCCGGGCTGATAGCCCAGGCCCTCGCCCGGGCCCGCCTCTACGACACCAAGCACGAACTCGCCCACGGCCTCCAGGCCGGCCTGCTGCCCACCGCCCTGCCGGAGGTCCCCGGCCTCGGCGTCGTCGCCCGCTACCTGCCCGCCACCCGCGACATGGACATCGGCGGCGACTTCTACGACCTCATCCGCCTCGGCGACGCCTCGGCCGCCGCCACCATCGGCGACGTCCAGGGCCACAACGTCACCGCCGCCGCCCTGATGGGCCAGGTCCGCACCGCCGTCCACGCCACCGCGGGCGCCGCCCCCGGCGCCGTCCTCAGCCGCACCAACCACCTGCTCACCGACCTCGACCCGGGCCTGTTCACCAGCTGCCTGTACGTCGACCTGGACCTGCGCGCCCGCCGCGCCCGGCTCGCCACCGCAGGCCACCCGCCCCCCCTGCTGTGCCGGCCCGACGGCCGCACCGAGCCCGTACCGCTGCGGCCCGGCCTGCTGCTGGGCATCGACCTCACGGCCGACTACCCGACCACCGAGATCCCGCTGCCGCCGGGCGCCATCCTCGCCCTGTACACCGACGGCCTCGTGGAGCGCCCCGGCGTCGACCTGGACGAGGCCACCGCCGCCCTCGCCCGCGCCCTCTCCGAGGCCCGCCACCAGCCCCTGGACACCCTGGCCGACACCCTCATCAGCCACGCCAGCCACACCGACTCGCGCAGCGACGACATCGCGCTGCTGCTGCTCCGGGCGGAGCCGGAGGGGGCGGACGGGCCGGACGGGGGGTGAGGGCCCGCCCGCCTCCCGGCCGGTCTACCGGTCGGGCGCGGGGTCGTCGCCCCGCTTGGGGCTCACGGCGCGGTCACCTCGCCGTGGTCCTCGTCGGGGAGCGGGGCCGTCAGCCGGGCGGTCAGCTCGGGGTCGGCCAGGATCCGGGCGGTGGCGCGCCACTCGGCGATGACGCGGTGCAGGGTGGAGTGGACGTCCAGATCGGCGGCGTCGCGCGCGGCGGCCACGAGGTCGACGACGAACTCGCGGACCTCCTCGGCAGACAGGTGCCGGGTCCAGGGGAACATCTCGGGCAGGGCCAGCAGCACGGCACGCGCGCCCTCGTCGCTGCGGATCAGCGATGCGAACAGCCGCGCGGTGACATCGGCGGTCTCCTCCCGCTGCCGGTCGTGCCGCTCGGTGGTGAGGTAGAAGTCCTCGCCGTCACGCCGCATGACGTGGACGCGCTGGGCCTGCTCGACGGCGGCGGCGACCCGTTTCGAGTTCCTGGACAGCTCGGAGAACGAGACGGTGGGAGCGGACATGGCGCCAGGATATTTCGGAACGTGTTCCGAACAAAGGGGAATCCAGGTGACTCCCGGCGGCGGAGCGCCTACCTGAGCGCGAGCGGGAGATCGTCGTAGGCCAGTTCGACGCGGTCGGCGGGGGCGACGACTCGTAGGACTTCCAGCGGGCGGTACCCGTGGCAGGGTGCGGTCATGACGACGGCCCCCGATCACGGGAGCCGTCTGGACAACGTGTAACGGTTCGCTCCTGGGGTCACTCGCTGGCGACCTGCCACAGTCCGGGGGCGTACACGTCTTCCCAGACCTCGATCGGACCGTCAGGGTCGTAGAAGGCTGTATGGAGAACCAGGACGGGAACGGCGGCGTGCGGTGGGACGTGGATCTCCAGAGCGGCCAACTCGTCTGAGCTGGCCAGCCGGGCACTACGGCGCTCCGGCCCTCTGGTGATCTTTTTGCCTGTCCGCTCCGTGTAGGTCGACTGCCAGAACGGGATCAACTGGCCTTGCTGAAGAACCTCCGGAACGACGGCCGCGGCGCGCAGGTGAATGCACGACAAGGCCACGACAGAGGGCTTGCCGTCCTGCCGGAAGGTACGCCGCCGGACAACGATCTCGTCGAAGAGTTCGATGCCAAGCTGCTCGGCGATGTCTGCGTCCCCGCAGCTACGGCGTATGGCGACGTGATCGGCGCTGCTCTCGCCTTGCGCGTAGGCGCGACCGGTTCGTTCGAGCCGTGAGAGGCGGTCGGCACCTGTGACCGCGAAGGGCGAGACGAAGACGCCTGCGCCTTTACGGGCTTTGACCAGCCCTTCGCTCTGGAGCACGCTCAGTGCGTGCCGGACGGTCATGCGCGCTACGCCGTACTTGGCCATGAGTTCGTTCTCACCCGGGAGCCTGGCACCGGGAGCGTGCTTGCCCGCCTGAATGTCCGCTTTCAGGTCATCCGCGATCCGTTGGTACTTCGACTTCCGGGCGTCCTCGTGCTGCGTCACGTCCCCACTCCTTCTGGTCTCTAGACAGCTTAGAACCCTTGTCTAGGTGTTCACTCTTCTGGCCCGAGTGCGTCTCTATCTAGATGGAGTTGACAACTCTAGACATGTGGACTCTACTGAGTCTGTCTAGAGATGACGTGGAGAAGTGGCCTCCGAGGAAGGGGTGTGCTCATGCCATCACTCAAGATCGATCTCACGGCTGCTGTCGTGTTAGCCGTGATCGCTCTCGCTCTGGAGATGGCCCGCAAGCGGACCGGCGAGCGGACCGACCGCCTGCGGGCCGCTCGCGGCGAGCGGCGGGCGCGGCGCAGGCGGCGGCGGGCGGCGTGGCTGGCCGCGTACGGGATCGACGTCGGGCCGCGCCGGATCCACGGCGTGCGCGTCGCACGGGCGGGGGTGTCGGCGTGGCGGTGATGACGATCCGGGTCTACCGGTTCAACCCGGTGACTCGGGAGCGATCCGAGGTCAGCTCGGTGTCGTACGTCAGCAAGGCGGGCAGCGGCTTCGCCCCGGCGTCGTGCGAGTGGCCTCGGTGTGAGTGCCCCCGGTGCCGGGCGACGGCCGACGGCCGCGAGCGCCGGGCCGAGGGGGAGCGGTGAAGGGGGTGGTGCGGCTGCCGTGGTCCACCGTGGACGGCACGCCCTGCTACACCGTCCCGGCCCCGGACGGCCACGGCACCGGGGCCGTGGGCGCGCTGGCGGACGTGTGGGAGGCCGCGCAGGTGCTTCAGGCGCGCAGCGTGCTCGGCGCGGCGCGGGTGTGGCTGGCGCCCGGAGTGCGGGTGGACGGCGGGCGGCTGCGGGCGGTGTTCGTCCGGCTGGTGTGGTCCCTCGTCCGCATGGTGAAGGTGGCCGAGAGCCGGGGGCAGCGGCTGGGGCGCTCGGACGCCGGGGAGGCGGCGCGGGTGGAGATGGCCCGCGTGCTCCTCGGGCACACCGAAGACCTACTGGTCACCGGCAACGCCGAAGTCTTCCAGCTGCGGTACGTCCTGGCCCGGCTGGTGGAGTGCCTGGCCGCCATGGTCGAGATCGCCGAGGCTCGGGGCGCGCTGCTGGCCGCCCCGGACGACGGCGGGGCGCCGGACGGCGACGGGGCGCGGTGTGGGAAGGGGGCGTGCGGGTGACCGGGTTCGCAGGCCCGCCTCCGGCCGCCAGGGCCGGAGGCGGAGGGTGGCTGTCCGCGCAGTGCGCGGCGGCTGTCCGGCCCGGCGGCCTCGCCGAGGCGCACGCCCTGTGCCACGGAGGCCGCTGCGCCTGCCGCTGCCACCGCAAGATCGCGGTCAGCCTGGGCGTACTCATCGGCGGCCCCGAGCCCGTGACGGGCGATCACGACCCTGCTCCCGGGCCCGCTCCGGTGCCCGGACCGGCCCCGGCCGAGCGGTCCGGCCGGGCGGGGGACCGGCGCCGTACGCCTCCGGTGACCCCGCGGGAAGCGGCGGCCGAACTGCGCGAAGCGGGCTTCGAGCCGATCGAGGCGTATCCCGGCCGGGCGTCGGTGGGCTGGTCGTGCCGGTGCCTGACGTGCGGTGCGGCCCGGCGGCTCAAGCTCAGCGAGGTGCGCGCCGGACGCCGCTGCATGCACGTCAGGGGCGTACCTCCTCCCTGAAGACGGGGGCGCGGCGCGCTGACCCTCCGGCAACTCCCGAGCCGGGCGTGGCCGGTCAGCGCGCCCGCCCCTCCAGCCCGGCCCGGCCGGGGACCAGGGGACAGCCCCCGGACGGGCCTCTGACCGGTCCGCGCCAGGGTGCCTGACCGGCCGCCCGGGGAGTACGGCACGCGGTGGGGGTTCCAACCGGTCAGCAGTCGGTGCCGGAGACCGAGGGGTCGTGGTAGCGGACGGTACGGCGGGGAGACAGGCGCGGCACGGCGGCGGCCCCCTCGCCGTCCTCGGTGGGCGGGTACGCGGCGTCGGGGGCGCAGGCGAGCTGGGGTGCGCAGGTGTCGAAGGCGGGGTTGCAGTCCGGGTTGCACACCGGGGTGGCGCTGACGGCCGTGTGCGGGAAGACCTGTTCCAGTTCGGCGCGTGCGGTGCGCATCGGCTCGCCGTCGTAGATGGCGGCGAGGCTGGTCTCGTGGACGTTGCCGAGCTTCATCCAGCGGGCGAACACGCACGGCCACACGTCCCCGCCGGGCCCGACCGCGACCTTGCCGCGCCCGCACCGGCCGCACAGCTTGCCCAGGTCCGGGAGGGCTCCTTCGGCGCCCCGTCCGAAGGGGCGGATGGTGTCGGTGCGGACGTCCCGGATGCCCAGGCTGAGGAGTTCGTGTTCGGCGTGCTTGGCGCGCTGGCCGTCGAGGACGTGGATGACGCTGCCGCGCACGGGGATGCCGAGCTGGCGGGCCTTGCGGAGGTTGGCGCGGGCGCGGGCGTGGGAGCCGGGGGTCTCGGTGACCTCGTCGTGGTCGGCGGGGTCGTCGCTGTAGTAGCTGACGGCCAGCCGCACGCCGGGCAGCCGCAGGGCGTCCCAGACCGGTTCGCGGACGTGGGTGAGGTTGGAGAAGACCTCCACGCGCATGGCGTACCGGCGGGCGTGGTGGATGAGGGCGGGCAGGCCGGGGTGCAGCGTGGGCTCGCCGCCGATGAACTGCACGTCCCGTACGCCCAGGTCGTGCAGCTCGTCCAGCACGCGGCACCAGTCGGCGTCGGTCATGGTGCCGTGGTCGCCCTGCGGGGAGGACCCGGCGTAGCAGTGGCGGCAGGCGAGGTTGCAGAATCCCGTGATCTCCAGCCACGCGAACTGCGGGCGCAGCGGCAGAGCGTGCATCGGTCCTCCCGAGGGGTGCGGGAGCGGACGCGCGCGCTGCCAGGCGGGGAGCCGGGCCCGTGCTCCGCTCGTCAGCAGACCGTAGGAGCGGCGATTGCGCTGCCGAGCCTCAATTGCGCGTGATTGCGGGCGACGGGGCAGTGGTGTGCGCTGATTGCGCGCGTTCACGCCGACGGGGCGTCGAGGGCGGCGCGGGCGCGGGTGATGAGCCGGTGGGCCTGGTGCCCGTAGACGGCGGACTCGGCCATCCACTCCCAGGCGCGGACGTACAGGGCGATGTCGTCGGGGGAGTCAAGCCACATCTCGGTGTTGATGGTCTCCACGGTGACGAACCGATCGTCGTAGATCCAGAAGCCGTGGTCCGGTGCGAGGCGAAGCCGAGCGGCGAACGGGATGACGCCGAACTCGACGGTGTCCATGCCAATGACGCTGAGGAGCCGGTCGAGCTGGGCGACCATGACCTGCGGAGGACAGACCAGAACTCGCAGCGCGCCCTCCCAGACCAGGAAATGGAAGCGGCGACCGGGCTCGTACAGCGCCTCCTGACGGCGGATGCGTGCCCGGACGGCTTCTTCGATGTCCCGCGGCGTTTGCTGAAACGCGGCGTAGGTGGCGAACATGTGGCGGGCGTAGTCGGGTGTCTGGAGAAGACCCGGTATGCAGCCGATCTCCACGGCGCGGATGGTCCGGGTCTTTGAAGTCTCGGCGATAGCGAGTTCCTGCCGAGCGCGGAACCCTCCGGCAAGCTGCCGCCGCCACGAGCGGTGCTGGGACTCCAGGCCGCGCAACCGGCCCTTGAGGTCTTCGGCCTCGGCGGGGGCGCCGACGGCGTGTGCCCACGCCTCCAGATCCTCTGGAGCGGCGGTCTGCCTGGCGTTCTCCAGCCGCGAGACTTTCGAGGGCTGCCAGCCCAGCCGTTCGGCCAGGCGCTTGCCGTTGAGTCCGGCCTCGGTGCGCAGCTCGCGCAGCCGCGCACCGAGGGCGATCCTCGCGGTCTGGAAGTCGGTGCTCACATGATGGAAGCTACCCGGCTCTGGAACTCGGCTGTAGGCACGGCGTGGTGCCACGCGGTGTCGCGGACCTGGCAGGCCCGGACGACCGTCTCGGCGTCCTCGTGCACGTACACCCCGAGCGTGGTGTCGTCCGCGTCGAACTCGAACCGCACGACCGTTCGCGAGTCGAACAGCCAGAAGTCGTAGTCCGGCAGGCCCAGACGGACGGCCTCCGACCGGTAGAGGTTACGGATGTCCTCCCCGGCCTTGACGTTGCCGAGGCCGGTCGCGAGCAGGTAGCGCTGACCCTCGGTGGGCGGGTCGTCCACCAGCCGTACGCGCTCGAACCGCTTGCCCTGCCGGGTCTGGAGCCGAATGTTGGCCAGCCAGGGGCGGTCCAGATCGCAGTCGGAGACCTCCGCGCCCTTCAGGAACTCCTGCCACTTGGGACCCTGCCGGTCGGAGGCGTAGCCGCGCCGCGTCTCCAGCCGCCAGGCGGTGTGCTCGTAGTCCTCGAAGAAATGCGTGACCTCGGTGAACGGGATCAGCTCTGGCAACGTCACTCCTTGGGGGCGAAGCGGACCAGCAGCTCGCGCGGGACGACGAAGAAGGTCTCGGAGTCCTTCACGTCGCGCAGCTGAGCGAGGGCGTCGGGGTCGGTGACGCGTTCTCCCTGGACGAGGATGAGATCCGAGCCCAAGTCCTCATACAGGCTGGGGCAGGCGCCGTCCTCGGACGTAGTGCCGAGAAACCTGAGTTTCACAAGCGGCTTCCTTCCTGCGCTGTTTCACTGACTGCGTCCACTCTCCTACACACCGTTGTGCCGGTCTGTTTGATTGCGCGGGATTGCTACTGGGCTGGACGCGGACCTGTGATTGCGCGCAATGCGTCGGCGG
>NZ_JAVSCF010000030.1:0-37360 GCF_031932565.1 Streptomyces sp. B1866 | reverse complement strand
CCCGGCTGCAAGGCGGAGGAGGAGAGCACAGGGGGCACCTCCCAGCGGGTAGCTGGGGGAGGCACTGCGTGCGACGACGACAACGCCGCACGGGGGCACTCCCGGCGGTAGCCGGGGGCGGGGGCACCCCCAGCGGTAGCTGGGGGAGTGCCGGGCGTCGCGAGCCCGCCCTGATCCACACGACACGGCCTAGGCCTGGGCGAGCCGGGCGCCGTCCCGGGCCAGCGCGGTGAGCCGGGACACCGCGCGGTGGTACTTCTTGCGGTAGCCGCCGCGCAGCATCTCCGGGCTGAACAGCCGGTCCAGCGGGGTGCCGGAGGCCAGCACGGGCACCTCGCGGTCGTACAGCCGGTCCGCCAGGACCACCAGGCGCAGCGCCGCCGCCTGGTCGGGTACGGGCGCGACCCCGGTCAGGCACACGGCCCGTACGCCGTCGCACAGGGCGCCGTAGCGGCTCGGGTGGAGGGCCGCGAGGTGGCCGAGGAGCGCGGGGAAGCCGTCCAGGCAGGCGCCGGGCAGGCGGTGGGCGGCCCGTACGACCGCGTCGGGGGACAGCGGGGGCGGGGCCTCGGGCAGGCCGCGGTGCCGGTAGTCCTCGCCGTCGACGCGCAGCGTGCGGAAGCGGGCGGCGAGGCCCTGGATCTCGCGGAGGAAGTCGGCGGCGGCGAACCGGTCCTCGCCGAGCCTGCCGGGAAGCGTGTTGGAGGTGGCGGCCAGCGCCACGCCCGCGTCGGCGAGCCGGCCCAGGAGCGTGGAGACCAGCACGGTGTCGCCGGGGTCGTCCAGCTCGAACTCGTCCACGCACAGCAGCCGGTGCCCGCTCAGGGCCCGTACGGCCTCCTGGAAGCCGAGGGCGCCGGCCAGGTGCGTCAGCTCCACGAACGTGCAGAACGCCTTGCGGGCGGGTTCGGCGGGCGCGGCGTGCCACAGGGAGGCGAGCAGGTGGGTCTTGCCGACGCCGAAGCCGCCGTCCAGGTACACGCCGCGCGCCTCGCCGGGCGGGGCGGGCCGGGACCGGGCGGGCCACCAGCGGGCGCGGCGGCCCGCCCGGCCCTCGCGGTCTCCCCGGTCCGCCCCGCTCCCGCGGCGGCCCGGGCCGAGGGAGGCGGCGAAGGCGTCGAGGGCGCGTACGGCCGCGGCCTGGCTCGGCTGGGACGGGTCGGGGACGTAACTGCCGAAGCTCACGTCCGCGAAGCGGGGCGGGGGCACCAGGCCGGCGACGAGGCGGTCGGCAGGGACGTGCGGCGTACGGGCGGTCAGGGCGCCGGGCGCGGCCTGGCCGGGAACGGCAGGGGGCGCCGCCGGGGGACCGCCGTCCGCGCCGCCGGGGCCGCTCACCGGCTCGTCGGCGTCGCGGCGGCCCGGTCCGGGGGCGGGGGCTGCGGGGGACACGCGTTCCCAGGGTAGTCGGCGGACGCGGCGGCGCCCGGGTGCTGCGCCGCGGGCCGGGCGGGCCGGCCCCGTCCGGCGGCGGGCGAGGCCGCCCGGCCGCTCGTGTCCCGCGCGTGGCACACTGCCGCGTATGCGACGCCTGTTCCCTCCGTCTGCCGAGGACACCGGGACGGCCGGCCTGTCCCCCTTCGAGGACCGCGCGTGGGACCTCGACGAGCTGGCCGACGCGTACGCCTATCCGGCCCGTCCCGAGCAGGCGGGCGCGGGCGGCGGCTGGCTGCGGGCGAACATGGTGTCCTCGCTGGACGGCGCCGCCTACCACGACGGGCGGTCCAGGGCCCTGTCGTCGGACGCCGACATGCGGATCTTCGGGGTGCTGCGCGGGCTCGCGGACGCGGTGGTGGTGGGTGCCGGGACGGTGCGCGCCGAGGGCTACCGACCCGCCCGCGCGCGCGAGGCGTTCGCGGCGCGCCGGGCGGCCCTCGGGCAGCCGCCGACGCCGGTGATCGCCGTGGTCAGCGCCCGGCTCGACCTGGACTTCGACCGGCCGCTGTTCACCGAGGCCCTGGTGCCCACGATCCTGGTCACCGGCGCGCAGGCCCCGGCGGACCGGCTGGCGGCGGCGCGGGCGGTCGGCGCGGAGGTCGTGGTCGCGGGGGAGGGGGCGCGCGTCGACCCCGCGCGCGTGGTGGCGGCGCTCGCCGGGCGGGGCCTGACCCGGCTGCTGACGGAGGGCGGCCCGCGGCTGCTCGGGCAGTTCGTGGCGGCGGGGGTGCTGGACGAGCTGTGCCTCGCGCTCGCGCCGCTGGTCACGGCGGGCGACGCGGCGCGCATCGCGAACGGGCCCGGGCTCGCGGTGCCCGACCGCTTCTCGCTGACCTCCGTGGTGGAGGAGGAGGGCTTTCTTTTCGCACGATACAGCCGGGACCGCCTGGGCTGACGAAGATCGGAAAATCCCGTTCCGTACGGCTCGCGCGGGGCAGACTTGATTCCACGTGGGCCGGACAAGCCCGCGCAGAATGGTTTCTGTCGGATGCGTAAGGCCCAGGGTGACGGGCCCCCGCGACCTGCGAAGGAGAAGGGCGCCGCCGTGTTCACGAGCGTACTGATGATCGAAAAGCCCCTGACCCCCGCCGACGTGGAGTTCGTCACCACCCTGCACGGCGACGACCCCGTCTCCTTCGTCGTGCTCATGCAGCCGCGTGGCAGCAAGGACCGGCTGCTGCGCGCCATCGACGACATCGCGCTCGGCGAGCTGGAGCAGGCCGTCCAGGAGGCCGGCGAACCGGAGGGGCGGGAGGCGCTGCCGCCCGCCCGGCTGGCCCTGGAGCACACGCTCGCCGCGCTGCGCGAGGCGGGCAGCGAAGCCGTCGGGCAGGTGGTCGAGGACCACCCGCTGGACCTGCTGCGCTCGGTGGTCGAGGAGACCGGGGCGGACGAGGTGATCGTGCTGACCGCACCGCACTTCGTGGAGGAGTTCTTCCACCGGGACTGGGCGTCGCGGGCGCGGCACACGGTGGGCGTGCCGGTGCTCAAACTGTTCGCCCACGCGGTGGACGAGGGGCAGGCGGCGGCCGGCGGCTGACGGCCCCGCTCCCCGGCGCGGCGGGCGCGGCGGGGCCCGGCGGGCGGGTGCCGCCGTCCGGCCCCCGGGCGTTCACCGGGTGTACGGCGGGGCGGCCGGGGGCGGGCCGCCGAAGTGCGAGAATCGGGGTCGGCCGCGCGGCGGCGGGCCCCCGGCCGCGCCGGCGCCGCGCACCGGCACGCCGACGGCACGCGTCGGCACCGCACACCGACGACCAGGGGAGACCCGCACATGGCACCGGCTGGCTTCGCCTCCGCCGCGACGGACCGACCGCACTTCATCGGCATCGGAGGCGCCGGCATGTCGGGCATCGCCAAGATCCTCGCGCTGCGCGGCGCGCGGGTGGCGGGCAGCGACGCCAAGGACTCCCCGACCGCCCGGGCACTGCGCGACCTCGGGGCCACCGTGCACATCGGGCACGCCGCCGAGCACCTGGCCGCCGACGCCACGCGCGTGGTCGTCTCCAGCGCCATCCGCGCCGACAACCCGGAGACGGCGCGCGCCGCCGAGCTGGGCATTCCCGTGGTGCACCGCTCCGACGCGCTCGCCGCGCTGCTGGCGGGCACCCGGCCGGCGGCCGTCGCGGGCACCCACGGCAAGACCACCACCACGTCCATGCTCGCCGTCGGGCTCACCGCGCTGGGCCTGGACCCGTCCTACGTCATCGGCGGCGACATCGACGGGCTCCTGTCGGGCGCCCGCCACGGCGGCGGCGAGATCTTCGTCGCCGAGGCGGACGAGAGCGACCGCAGCTTCCACAAGTACGCCCCCGAGGTGGCCGTCGTCCTGAACGTGGAGCTGGACCACCACGCCACCTACGCCTCCCTGGAGGAGATGTACGCGGCGTACGAGACCTTCGCCGCCGGGATCCGGCCCGGCGGCACGCTCGTGGTCTGCGCCGACGACCCCGGCGCCCGCGAGCTGGCGGCGCGGGTGCGCGGCCGGGCCGGGCTGCGCGTGCTGGCCTACGGCGCGGCGCCGGACGCGGACGTGCGGGTGCTGGGCGTGCTGCCCCGGGGGCAGGCGAGCGAGGTGACCGTCGCCCTGCCCGAGGACCTGGTCGGTGCGGAGGCGGGTGAGCTGGCCTTCACCGTGTCCGTCCCGGGCCGCCACTACGCGCTCAACGCCGTCGCCGCCCTGACCGCGGGCGCCGCCCTGGGCGCCCCGGTCCGCGGCCTGGCGTCCGCCCTGGGCACGTACCGGGGCGTGGGCCGCCGTCTCCAGCCGAAGGGCACCGCGGCCGGGGTCGCGGTCCTCGACACCTACGCGCACCACCCCACCGAGATGGCCGCCGACCTGGAGGCCGTCCGCGGCACGGCCGGGGACGGCCGGGTGCTGGTCGTCTACCAGCCGCACCTGTTCAGCCGCACCCGGGAGCTGGGCGCCGAGATGGGCCGGGCGCTGGCCCTGGCCGACGCGTCCGTGGTGCTCGCCGTCTACCCCGCGCGCGAGGACCCGATCCCCGGTGTGACCAGCGCCCTGGTCGTGGACGCGGCCCGCGCGGCGGGCGCCGACGCCACCGCCGCGCCGGACGGCGACGCGGCCGTGGCGGCGGTGGCCGGAATGGCCAAGCCCGGGGATCTCGTTCTCACCATGGGAGCGGGGGACGTGACCGACCTCGGTCCGCGGATCCTGGCCCGCCTGCGGGACCGGGAGAGCCTGGAGAGCTGACGAGTTGAGGGGACGGCCGGAGAAATGCCGTACGAGATCGACAAGCCCGAAGAGCAGTGGCGCGCGGAGCTGACGCCGCAGGAGTACCACGTCCTGCGCGAGGCGGGCACCGAGCGGGCCTTCACCGGCGAGTACACCGACACCAAGGCGGTAGGCGTGTACTCCTGCCGCGCGTGCGGGGCCGAGCTGTTCCGGTCGGAGACGAAGTTCGAGAGCCACTGCGGCTGGCCGTCCTTCTACGACCCGGCGGACTCCTCGGCCGTCGAACTGCTGGAGGACCGCTCCTACGGCACGGTGCGCACGGAGGTGCGCTGCGCCCGCTGCGGCTCGCACCTGGGGCACGTCTTCGCGGGCGAGGGCTACCCCACCCCGACCGACCAGCGCTACTGCATCAACTCGGTATCGCTGCGGCTGACGCCCTCCGAGGGCTGAGCCCCGCCCCGCGCCGACCGGGGGTCAGCGCAGCACGGCCGCCGTCCCGGGCGGCAGCCGCAGCGTGCCGTCCGCGGCCGGCGGCTCCACCGGGCCCCACGCGGCGGCGACCGACGGGAAGGCGCCCGGCCGCAGCCGGGCGGTGGCCGGGGCCGGGCCGGGGTTGACGGCGACCAGGAGCGGGCCGCGCTGGAAGGTGAGCCGGCCGTCCGGGCCCGCGGTGACGTCCTCGTAGGCCCAGTCCGGGTCGGTGAGGGCGGGCTCGGCGCGGCGCAGCGCGATCAGGCGCCGGTACCAGGCGAGCAGCGCGGCGTGCGGCTCCCGCTCGGGCTCGGCCCAGTCCAGGCAGGAGCGCAGCCGGGTGGCCGGGTCCTGCGGGTCGGGCACGTCGCCGGCCGGCCAGCCGTGCGCGGCGAACTCGCGGCGGCGGCCCGCGCGCACCGCCTCGGCCAGCTCCGGGTCCTGGTGGTCGGTGAAGTACTGCCACGGGGTGCGGGCGCCCCACTCCTCGCCCATGAACAGCATGGGCGTGAACGGGGAGAGCAGGACGACCGCCGCCGCGCACGCCAGCCGTCCCGGGTCCAGGCTCGCGGACAGCCGGTCGCCGACGGCCCGGTTGCCGACCTGGTCGTGGGTCTGGGCGTAGGCCAGGAGGCGGTGCGAGGGCGTGGCCGGCGGGTTCAGCGGGCTGCCGTGGCGGCGGCCGCGGAAAGCCGAGTAGCGGCCGTCGTGCAGGAATCCGGCGCGCAGGACGGTGGCCAGGGCGGCGGGGCCCTCGGCGGCGAAGTCGGCGTAGTAGCCCTGCGACTCACCGGTCAGCACGGTGTGCAGGGCGTGGTGGAAGTCGTCGTTCCACTGGGCGTGCAGGCCCAGGCCGCCCGCCTCGCGCGGGGTGGTGGTGCGGGGGTCGTTCTGGTCGGACTCGGCTATCAGGAACAGCGGCCGGCCGGTGTGCGCGGCGAGCCGGTCCACCGCCGCCGACAGCTCCGCGAGGAAGTGCCGCGCGCGCGAGTCGCGCAGCGCGTGCACGGCGTCCAGCCGCAGCCCGTCGAGCCGGTAGTCGCGCAGCCAGGCCAGCGCGCTGCCGAGGAAGTACGCGCGCACCTCGTCCGAGCCGGGCCCGTCGAGGTTGACGGCCTGGCCCCAGGGGGTGTGGTAGGCGTCGGTGAAGTACGGGCCGAAGGCGGGCAGGCGGTTGCCGGAGGGCCCCAGGTGGTTGTGCACCACGTCCAGGACGACGCCGAGGCCGTGGCCGTGCGCGGCGTCGACGAACCGTTTCAGCCCGTCCGGGCCGCCGTAGGGCTCGTGCACCGCCCACGGCGCCACCCCGTCGTACCCCCAGCCGTGCCGCCCGGGGAAGGGGCACACCGGCATCAGCTCCACGTGCGTGACGCCCAGGTCGGCCAGGTGCGGCAGGCGGGCCGCGGCCGCGTCGAAGGTGCCCTCGCGCGTGAAGGTCCCCACGTGCAGCTCGTAGAGCACCGCGCCGGGCAGCTGCCGCCCGTACCACCGGTGCCGCCAGGCGAAGCGCGCGTGGTCCACGACCGCGCCCAGCCCCTCCGGACCGTCCGGCTGGCGTCGGGAGCGCGGGTCCGGCAGGGCGGGGCCGCCGTCCAGCGCGAAGCCGTACGCCCAGCCGTGCCCGGCGCCGGCCTCGGCGCGCCACCACCCGTCCCGGGCCGGGTCGCGCTCCATGGGAACCGGCCGCACGCGCGGGCGGCCGGAAACGCCCCCGGGGCCCGTACGGACGCCGGGCACGGCGGCGCCCCCAGGGTCTCCAGGGGACGACGAGCCCCCGGGGGGTGACAGGAGCAGGTCCACCCGGTCGGCGCGCGGCGCCCACACCTCGAACAGCACTGGCGTCTCCTCCTCGTCCCGTGGCGGCGTCCCGTTGCGGCCCGCACGCTGCTGCCGGCCCGCGTCCCGTGCGGTCGGCCCCGGTCGCGCCGGCGACTGCGGCGTACACCGGTGAATCCCTGCCCTCGCTCGCGCGGAGCACGCCGCGCGAGGGCCCGCCCGCGCGGGGCGTCCGCGCGCCGCGCGCCCGGGCCGGGACTACCCGGCGCCGTCCAGCAGGCCGGCGTCGTGGGCCAGCAGCGCGATCTGCACCCGGTTGTTGAGATCCAGCTTGGTCAGGATCCGCGACACGTGCGTCTTGACCGTGGCCACGCTCATGAACAGCTCGGCGGCGATCTCCGCGTTCGGCCTGCCCTGGCCGACGGCGACGGCGACCTCCCGCTCCCGGTCGTTCAGCCGGTCCAGCAGTCGCGCGGCCCGGTCCCGGCGCGCGTCCCGGCCGGAGTCGGCCACGTGCGCGATGAGCTGCTGGGTCACGGCCGGAGACAGCACCGGGTCGCCCGCCGCCACGCGCCGCACGGCGGCCACGATCTCGGCGGGCGGGGTGTCCTTGAGCAGGAAGCCCGCGGCCCCGGCGCGCAGGGCGCGCAGCACGTGCTCCTCCGCGTTGAACGTCGTCAGCACGATGACCTGCGGCGGGCGCCGCCGGCGGCGCAGCGCCTCGGTCGCCGCCAGCCCGTCCACCGTCGGCATGCGCAGGTCCATCAGGACCACGTCGGGCGCGTGCAGATCCGCCAGACGGGTGGCCTCCGCGCCGTCGGCCGCCTCGCCCACGACCTCGATGTCGGGGGAGCCGCCGAGCATCAGCCGCAGCCCCGCGCGCACCAGCGGGTCGTCGTCGACGAGCAGCAGCCGGACGGTCGCGGACACGGGGGCGGTCACCTTCGCTTGCCTCGCTGCGGTGGGGTCTGGGGACGGCGGGTCGGTCCGGGCGGTACGGGCGTCACGGGGTCGGCCGCGAGGCGGCCGGGAACCCGGAAGCGACGCCGCGCGGCCCGGGCGCCTCCCGCGCGGGCCGCCGGCCGGCGTCCGGCCGGCGGCCCGCACAAGATCAGTATGCGGGCCACGGCAGCCACGCGTACAGCCGGAACTCCCCGTCCTCGGACGGCCCGCACTCCAGCCGCCCGCCCGCGAGCACCGCCCGCTCGGCCAGTCCCGTCAGGCCCTGGCCCGCGCCCGGGATCGGCGACGGGGCCGCCTCCCGCGCGGGCAGCGGATTGCGCACCTCCACCATCAGTCCCTCGCCCGCCGCGCCCGCCGCGGTCACCGTCACCTCGGCGCCCGGCGCGTGCTTGCGGGCGTTCGTCAACCCCTCCTGCACGATCCGGTAGGCGGTGCGGCCCGTGGAGCCCGGCACGCCCCGCGCGTCCGCCGCCGTCCCGCGCAGCGCCACCCGCATGCCCGCCTCCCGGGACTCCGCCACCAGGCGCGGCAGGTCGGCCAGGGTGGGCTGCGGCCGGGCGGGCGCGCCGGGCGCGCCGTCGCCGTCCTCGGCCCCGGCCTCGCCGGACGGCGCCCGCAGCACGCCGATCACCTCGCGCAGGTCCTGCAAGGCCTGGTGCGCGCTGTCGCGGATCACCGACGCGGCGCGGGCCACGTCCTCGGGAGGGGCGTCGGTGCGGTACTCCAGCGCGCCCGCGTGGACGCTCAGCAGCGACAGCCGGTGGGCGAGCACGTCGTGCATCTCCCGGGCGATCCGCTCGCGCGTGAGGCGCTGCGCGTGCTCCGCGCGCAGCGCCGCCTCCGCCTCCGCACGCAGCGCCCGCTCGCGCAGCGACCGCAGCAGCAGGCGCCGGGATCGTACGAACATGCCCCAGCCGATGGCGCCGCCGTACAGGACCGTGCCGATCAGCACGGACATGGTGTAGGTCAGGCCCGGGTCGGGCCGCACCACGCCGCCGGCCACCGCCGCGGCCGCCGCCAGGCCGCCGACCACGGCGGCCGTCTGGAACGACCGGTGCACGGCGACCGTGAACAGGGCCACGAGCAGCGGCCCGGCGACGAAGTGCGACACCGTGGACACCGGCAGCAGCACCAGCGACAGACTCACCGGCCACCGGCGGCGCAGCCACAGCGCGGCGCACGCCACCGCGCCCGTCACCTGGTCGGCGGCCAGCTCGGCGGGCGACACCGACGGATCGGAGACCACGTCCCCGGAGGTCAGCACGGAGAACGCCGCGGCCACCACGCAGCAGGCGATGTCGACGGCCCAGTCGCGCGGCGTGCGGCGCCTCACCGTTTCCTGGCTGCCCATGGGCCCGAATCTACTGGCCGGACCGCGGGCGTGCGCCCGGCCGCGGTCCGGCCCCGGCCGCCCGGCGGACGGCGCGCGGAACACCGACCAAAGTCGCACGGCCGGCGACCTTCGGCCGACCCGCCGCCGCCGCGGTCCCGCCTAGCTTCACAGCATGAAGAAGGCACTGGAAGCGGCCGGGCTGGTCCTCCTCGCCGAGGGCGCGGCCGGTCTCCTCCACCACACCGCGGGCTGGTTCGGCCTGTGGGCCTGGCTGCGGCACGTGCCCTTCCTGCACGGCTACGAGGTGTTCGCCAACGCGGTGCTGGCCGTGCTCGGCGTCGGGCTCCTCGCCGCCTCCGAGGCGTCGGGGCGGCGGCAGCCGGGGCCGCCCGCCCGCGCGGACGGCGCGTCCCGCGACACCGCCCGCGCGGACGGCCCCGGGCGGGAATAGGCGGGAGCGAGGCGTCCCGCGCGGGAACCGCCCTCCGCGCGTCCGCCCGCCCCGGGGGTACCCGGCGCCCGTCCAGCCCGTCCAGCCCGTCCAGCCCGTCCCGTCCGTGCCCGGCCCCGGCCGGTGACGTGCGCGGTACCGCCGCCCGGCCGCTTCCCCCGGGAGGCCGTACAGGCCCGCATCGCCCGCGCGCGGTCCGCCGCGCCGGCCTCACGCGCGTACCAGCAGGGCGACCGGCAGCACCGCGAACAACTCGCCCAGCGGGCACCGGCCCTCCGCCTCGCGGCCGGTGAGCAGGTCGCGCCAGCGGCCCGGGGGCAGCGGCAGTTCGTCGCCCTCCCAGCCGCCCGCCTCCGCCAGGCGGCGGGCGAGGCGGGTGACGGCGGTGACGGCCGCGCCGCCCCCGCCGCCCAGGAGTCCCGCGGCCGGGCCGCTGCCGCTGTGCCCGTCGTGGCCGCGGACGAAGGCCACGCAGTGCGCCGCAGACGGTCCGTGCGCCTCCAAGGGCACGTACGAGCCGGCCGGGCCGAACCACTCCGGGTGCCGGCGGCGCAGCCGCAGGGCCGCCGCCGTCACCCGCAGCTTCTCGGCGGACAGGCCCTCCGCGGGGCGCCCGGCCTCCAGGTCGGCCGCCAGGCGGGCGAGCAGGTCGGGGCGCGGGCCGGGCGGGCGGCGGTTGTCCGGGTCCACCAGGGCACGGTACTCGTGCTCGGTGCCCATGTAGACGTCCGGCACCCCGGGCATGGTCAGGTGCAGCAGGGCCGCGCCGAGCGTGGTGGCCCGTACGGCGTCGGCCAGATCCCGCTCGAACGCGGCGAAGTCCGGCGTGTCGCCCGCGTAGGCGGGGCCCGCGGCCACGAACGCGGCCAGCCGCTCCTCGTACACCGGGTCCGGCTCGGTCCACGTGGTGCGCAGCGCCGCCTCCCGCTCGCCCTTGAGCACCGCGCCGGCCAGCCGGTCCGCACGCCCGGTGGCGGCCTCCTCCCCGGTGCCCGCCTCCGATCCGCCGTCGGCCTGCGGTCCGGCGCCCGCCGGCGGTCCGGAGCCGAGGCCGAACGCCGTCTGCCAGGCCGCCCAGGCCACGTGCGGGTCCGGCGCGGCGGGCGGCCGCACGCCGTGCTCCTCCCGCGGCCGCGCCAGCCGGTCCAGCAGCTCCTCCCACTGCTCCGGGGCCTCGGTCAGCGCGGCGATCCGCGCCCGTACGTCCGCGCTGCGCTTGGTGTCGTGCGTGGTCAGCGCGGTGCCGGTGGCGGGCCAGTCGCGCAGCAGCCGGGCGCAGTAGGCGTGGAACTCGTGCGGGGCCACGGTCGCGCGGCCCGGCTCGCCGCCGACCTCCGTGGCCGACAGCAGCGGCACGTACCGGTAGAACGCCCGGTCCTCCGCCGACTTCGCCCGCAGCGCGCCCGCCGCCTGCGCGAACCGGGCGCAGAAGTCCCGGTGGTCGGGTGCGTCGCCCAGCCGGCCGAGCGCCGCGTCCCGCACCGCGTCCACCGCCCGCGCCTCCTGCGGCACGGGGAAGGCCGCGCGGTCGGCGCGCGCGGCCTCGGCCGCCTCCTCCAGCATGGCCGCGTCCACCGGCGGCACGGGCGCGCCCGGCCGCGCGTACGGCCGGTAGACCGGCAGCCTGACCAGCAGCTCGCGGATCGCCGTGCGCAGCGCCCAGGGCGCGTGGTCGCGCAGCCGCGGCGCGGCGCCGCAGATCCGGGCAGCGGTGCGGACCAGCCGCTCCACCTCGGCGGCCAGGTCGTACGCGACCATCTCGTACGCCGCGCGGCGCGCGGTCGCCGGCCAGTCGCCGCCCCGGTCCGCGGCGGGCGCGGCGCGGCGGCGGTAGATCCCGGTGAGCGCCGCCAGGCCGTCGGGGTCGGTGAACAGGCCGTCGACGTGCCGCAGCGCGTCGTAGCCCGTGGTGCCGGCGACCGGCCAGTGGGCGGGCAGCCGCTCGTCCGGGCCGAGGATCTTCTCCACGACCGTCCACCGGCCGCCCCCGGCCGCGTCGGCGACCGCGCGGTCCAGCTGCCGCAGGTAGCCCTCCGGGTCGGCCAGGCCGTCGGGGTGGTCCACGCGCAGGCCCTCGACCACGCCGTCGCGCACCAGCTCCAGCAGCTTGGCGTGGGTGGCCGCGAACACCTCGGGGTCCTCCACCCGCACCGCTATCAGACCGGAGACGGTGAAGAAGCGGCGGTAGTTCAGCTCGGTGCGGGCCAGGCGCCACCAGCCGAGCCGGTACCACTGCGCGTCCAGCAGGGCGGGCAGCGGCAGGTTCTCGGTGCCGGGCCGCAGCGGGAACTCGTGGTCGTGGTAGTGCAGCACGCCGTGCTCGGCCACCAGGTGCTTCAGCTCGTCGCCGATCGGCCCGCCCAGGACGGGCAGCAGCAGCTTGCCGCGCAGGGCCCCCCAGTCGATGTCGAACCACCGCGCGTACGGCGAGCCGGGCCCCTCCCGCAGCACCTCCCACAGCGGCCGGTTCAGCCGCTCGGGCACCGGGACCGCCATGTGGTTGGGCACGATGTCGGCGACGAGGCCCAGACCGTGCTCGCGGGCCGCGCCGGCCAGGGCCCGCAGCCCCGCCTCGCCGCCCAGCTCGGCCCGTACGGCCGTGTGGTCCACCACGTCGTAGCCGTGCGTGGAGCCGGGCACCGCCTCCAGGACGGGCGACAGGTGCAGGTGCGACACGCCGAGCGAGGCGAGGTAGGGCACGGCCTGGCGTGCGGCGTCGAAGGGGAAGTCGGGGCGCAGCTGGAGGCGGTAGGTGGCGGTGGGCGGCGCGCCACGCTCTGGGGCCATCTCTCTCCTAGCGAGGGACCACCGGCTTCAGCCGGTAGGGGAACCCGCGGTCTGGTAGTTTGCTCTCGCCCTGGAAGGGGCCGGTTCGGGCTGGACCGCAACCCTCAGGTTGGAAGCCCCCCTCCTTCAGGCGGGGGAGCGGAGTCACGATGGGCGAATCGCGCTCCGGGCGGTTTCGGGCGGGCGGGGCCATCCCGGCCGCGCCCGCCGCCCCTCCCGCCTCCCTCTAACCCGGCCGCTGGAGGACCACCAGGCTGCGGTCCACCAGCGTCAGCCGGTCGCCCGCCTGCACCTTCCTGCCGCCGCCCGGCTCCACGCCCTCCGGCACGCCGGTGTCCACCACGACCTGCCACTGCCTGCCGTGGTCGACCGGCACGGTGAAGTCCAGCGGCGCGTCCTGCGCGTTGAACATCAGCAGGAAGGAGTCGTCGGTGATCCGCTCGCCGCGCGGCCCCGGCTCGGAGATCGCGTTGCCGTTGAGGAAGACCGTCAGCGACTTGGCGTGCGCCGCCTGCCAGTCGCGCTGCCGCATCTCCTCGCCCTCGGCGGTGAACCACGAGATGTCCGACAGCTCGTCGTGGGTGCCCTCCACCGGCCGGCCGTGGAAGAAGCGGCGGCGCCGGAAGACGGGGTGGTCGCGGCGCAGCCAGACGAGCGAGCGGGTGAAGCGCAGCAGGCCGAGGGCGTCGGCGCCGACCGCCTGCGGGCCCGTGCCGCCGCCGTCAGCGCCGCCGTCAGCGCCGCTCTCCGCGCCGCGGCGCGGATCCGGCCAGTGCACCCAGGAGATCTCGTTGTCCTGGCAGTACGCGTTGTTGTTGCCGCCCTGGGTGCGCCCGAACTCGTCGCCGTGGCTGAGCATCGGCACGCCCTGGGAGAGCATGAGGGTGGCGATGAAGTTGCGCGTCTGGCGGTCGCGCAGCGCCAGCACGTCCGGGTCGTCGGTGTCGCCCTCGGCGCCGCAGTTCCACGAGCGGTTGTAGCTCTCGCCGTCGCGGTTGCCCTCGCCGTTGGCCTCGTTGTGCTTGTCGTTGTAGCTGACCAGGTCGCGCAGGGTGAAGCCGTCGTGGCAGGTGACGAAGTTGACGGAGGCCAGCGGCCGCCGCCCGTCGTCCTGGTACAGGTCGGAGGAGCCGGTCAGCCGGGAGGCGAACTCGGCCAGCGTGCGCGGCTCGCCGCGCCACAGGTCGCGCACGGTGTCGCGGAACTTGCCGTTCCACTCGGTCCACAGCGGCGGGAAGTTGCCGACCTGGTAGCCGCCCTCGCCCACGTCCCACGGCTCGGCGATCAGCTTGACCTGGCTGACCACCGGGTCCTGCTGGACCAGGTCGAAGAACGACGACAGCCGGTCCACCTCGTGGAACTGCCGGGCCAGCGTCGCCGCGAGGTCGAAGCGGAAGCCGTCCACGTGCATCTCGGTGACCCAGTAGCGCAGCGAGTCCATGATCAGCTGGAGCACGTGCGGGCTGCGCATGAGCAGGGAGTTGCCGGTGCCCGTGGTGTCCATGTAGTACCGCCGGTCGTCCGTGAGCCGGTAGTACGACGGGTTGTCCAGGCCGCGGAAGGACAGCGTGGGCCCCAGGTGGTTGCCCTCGGCCGTGTGGTTGTAGACCACGTCCAGGATGACCTCGATCCCCGCCTGGTGCAGCGCGCGTACGGCCGACTTGAACTCCAGCACCTGCTGGCCGCGGTCGCCCCAGGACGCGTACGCGTTGTGCGGGGCGAAGAAGCCGATGGTGTTGTAGCCCCAGTAGTTCGCCAGACCCGAGTCCACCAGCCGGTGGTCGTTGACGAACTGGTGTACGGGCATCAGCTCCAGCGTGGTGACGCCCAGCTCGGTCAGGTGTTCGATGATGGCCGGGTGCGCCAGCGCCGCGTACGTGCCGCGCAGCTCCTCCGGCAGCCGGGGGTGCAGCATGGTCAGGCCCTTGACGTGGGCCTCGTAGATGACGGTCCGGTGGTAGTCGGTGCGCGGCGGCCGGTCGTCGCCCCAGTCGAAGTACGGGTTGACCACGACGGACGCCATGGTGTGCGGCGCGGAGTCGAGGTCGTTGCGGCTGTCGGGGGCGCCGAAGTGGTAGCCGTAGACCTCCTCGCCCCAGCGGACGGCGCCGCTGATCGCCTTGGCGTACGGGTCGAGCAGCAGCTTCGCCGAGTTGCAGCGCAGGCCCAGCTCGGGCTGGTACGGGCCGTGGACCCGGAAGCCGTACCGCTGACCCGGCATGACGCCCGGCAGGTAGACGTGCCGCACGAACGCGTCGGTCTCGCGCATCTCCACCGCGGTCTCCGAGCCGTCGTCGTCCAGCAGGCACAGCTCGACGCGTGTGGCGGCCTCGGAGAACACCGCGAAGTTCGTTCCGGCGCCGTCGTAGGTGGCGCCCAGTGGGTAAGCGTGCCCAGGCCAGAACTGCATGCGCCGACTCTTCCACCTCTCCCCCCGCCGCCGCGAGGAGGCATGCCCTCCCACCGGCCCGGAAGGCCGTGCCAACCGGTGCCGGGCGGCAGCGGGTCCGCTACCCCGCCGTCGAAAAACCTATGCGTGCACGGGCAACCCTTGTGGCCGGTGCTTCGTCCTACTGGGTGACACGAGCATCCCGCATTTCGCGGCATGTAGACCTAAGTGTCGCAAGATGGGGAAATGGGGGGACTGTGCGCGTATTGGTGCGCCGTCATCTGGGCAAGGCAGTGGCCGGTGCGGCCGTCGCGGTGACGGCGACGGCCGCCATGCTGGCCGTGACGCTTCCGGGGGACGCGGCCGGCGGGTCGCGGGCCGGGCGGGACGCCACGGGCGTCCAGGGTGCCGCGGGGGAGCCGGCGGACGGGGGACAGCCGGCCGCGCCGGGGCGGGACCGGCCGGGCGTGGTGGAGGAGGCGCCGGAGCAGGGCGCGCGGGGTGTGGGCTGGGACCCGCTCACCGAGGAGGAGATGCGGCGGGCGCAGGACGTCGCGCTGGCCCGCGTCCCGCGCGGGGCGAGCCGGGACGCCGCCGGCGGCGCGGGCCCGCAGCGGCTGACCACCAGCCTCGCCGAGCCGCCGGAGCGGGAGGCGGACGGCTCCGCGCCCCGGACCCGGCGCGCGGACGTCTCGTACTACGACTACGCCGACGACGCCTACGTCACCCGGACCGTCGACCTCGGCTCCGGCCGGGTCGAGCACACCGCCGTCCAGCACGGCGTGCAGCCGCCGCCCGTCCCGGACGAGGCGCGTGCGGCCGCCCGCGTGCTGATCGCCGACCGGCTCGGCGCCGGCCTGCGGGCGGACTACCGGGACGCCACCGGCCGGGAGCTGACCGGTCCCGGCCAGCTCACCGTCAGCGCCTTCGTCTACCGCGCGGCGACCGAGGGGTCGGCCGGCGGGAAGCTCGCGGAGTGCGGCCGGCACCGCTGCGTGCGGCTGTTCACCAGGGTCGCGAACGGGCCGTGGATCGACACCCGGGACCTGGTGGTCGACCTCAGCGCCCGCACGGTCACCCGCGTCCGCTGACCGCCGGGCGGGCCGGCGCACCGGCCCGCGCCTTCTGCGCGGTCCACGGGCCAAACCTCGCGGCCCGCGCTTCTTTCCCGCCGTCTCCGCCGTTCCCGCCGTCCTCGTCGACCGGCGGACGCGGTGCGGCGCGTTCATCACCTTGTCGTGTGCAGTCATTTCGAGTCCAGGAGTTTCCTCATGCGTGACAGCAGGCTTCGCCGCGCCCGCGGCCGGGTCGCGGCGGCCCTCGGAGCCGCCGCGCTCCTCGGCGTGGCGGGAGCGGCGACGGGACCGGCCCAGGCCGTCCCCCGGCCGGAACGGGGCCACCAGGCGGCCGCACCGGGCGCCGCGGGTCCGGACTGTGGCTCCCGCTACCGGATCGAGCAGAAGCTGGACGGCGGCACCGTCTGGCGGATGTGCTGGGCCTACGACGGCACCGCCGGCCTCGTGCTCGGCGACGTCTCCTACCAGCCCAAGGGCGAGCGCGCCCCGATCAAGGTGCTGACCTCGGCGAAGCTGGCCCAGATCCACGTCCCCTACGACGACGGGAACGCGGAGTTCGACGACCTCACCGGCGCGGGCTTCGCCCAGGGCGTCCAGCAGCTCGACCCGGCCGAGTGCCCTGGCGGCACCATCAAGACGGTGCACGTGCCGAACGCCGAGGACGCCCGCCACAGCAACGTCAAGGGCCTGTGCGCCACCACCCGCGCGCGCGGCCACGCCTACCGCATGGCCAACGAGCGGCACCCGGGCAAGCCCTACCAGGCCCAGGGCCGGGACCTGCTGCTGTACACCGTCAACAAGGTCGGCTGGTACGAGTACATCACCGAGTGGCGGTTCTCCGGCGACGGCACCATCGCCGCCCAGGCCGGTGCCACCGGCGCCCTGTCCCCGTACGACTACGACGCGGGCGACGGCCGCGGCTGGCCGATCGGCAAGGGCGCCAAGGACTACGCGACCAGCCATTACCACAACATCTTCTGGCGGTTGGACTTCGGCCTCGACGGCTCCTCGCACGGCACGGTCGAGCAGTACGACTCCGCGACGACCCCCCGCGCGGGCCGCACGGCGACGACCAGGACCGTCCGCACCCGGGTCGGCAGGGAACTCGCCGGTGACGCCACCGAGCGGCGCTGGTGGCGGGTCGTCAGCGAGAAGGGGAAGAACAAGGACGGGCACCCGCGGTCGTACGAGATCGTGCCGGGCCACACCAGCCGGTACACCGGGCGGTCCTACACGCGGCACGACCTGTACGTCACCGAGTACCGGCCGTGCGAGCAGTTCGCCAGCGAGAACCCCGGCGACTGCGGCCGGCACGCGCCCCGGAGTGTCGACAAGTGGGTGAACGGGCAGGTCCTCAAGCACCCGGTCGTCTGGGTCAACATCGGCTTCCACCACATCGCCAGGGACGAGGACCAGGAGCCCATGCCGGTGCACTGGCAGGGCTTCCAGCTCTCCCCGCGGGACGTGACCGCTATGAATCCGCTCACTCCCCGAGAGCTGTCCGGCCACAACGGCCACCGGGAAGGGGACGGCTGACCCGGTCGGTCGCCCGATCCTGATGCACCGCCACCGCCCGCGCAGTAGTCTGCGGTGATCGTTGAACGGGGGCGGAAGGCGGTGCGCAGGTGAGCTCGGGCGGGCTGGAACTGCCCCCAGGGAACGGAGGTCCCGGGGGTGACAGCGCCACCGGCACGTCGCCGCCCGGCGCCGTCTCCCTGGCCCGTCCGAGGGAGATCGGAGCGGAACTGGACTGGGGCGCCGACGCCTGGGCCGAGGTACGGACCCGGGCACGCCGGGCCGGGCGGGGCTACGTGTGGCTGAACATCGTCGAACAGCGGCTGCGCGCGGTGGTCGCCGCCGTGCTGCGGCCCATCTACGAGCCGGTGCACGGCGACGAGTGGGTGGTGGCCGCCGCCGGGCCCGCGGGCCACGAGTGGGTCCAGCGGGCCGCCGCCGTCCGCGAGGTGAGCCGCCGCAAGGGCTACCTGCTCGACCCGGCCGACGACACCGTCCTCAGCTTCCTGTCGCTGCCGCAGCTGCGGGAACTGCTCGTCCAGCACTGGCCGTGCTTCGAGCCCTACATGGACGACCGGCGCGATCTCGAACTCGCCCTGGACGAGCTGGAGGTGGCGCGCAACGTCGTGTCCCGCAACCGGTCGCTGTCCGAGGCCGTCCTGGCCCAGGCCGAGCGCGCGGCCGCCCGCATACTGGACATCCTGGGCGGCGGCGCGGGCGCCCCGCCCGCCGACCGGCTGCCCATCGACGCGGTCGAGGACCTGGTCGGCGACCGGTACGCGGACGTCGTCGGCGTCCACCCCGACCGCGTACGGCTCCAGCGGCAGCTGCCCGCCGAGGACCTGTTCGCCGGGGCCCGCCGCCTCGACGCGGTCGGCATAGGCCTCAACCTCCTGGTCCAGAACTACTCCGGGCGGCGCCTGGTCCGGCTCGCCGAGGCCGGATGCCGGGCGCGGCTGCTGTTCCTCAACCCGGCCAGCAGCGCCGTGCGCCGGCGCGAGCGGGAACTGGGCCTGAAGAAGGGCGAGATGAGCCGGTCGGTGGAGATGAACATCCTGCACCTGCGGCGGGTGCGGGCCCGGCTGCGGGACCCGGGCGCGTTCGAGATCCACGTCTTCGACGAGACGCCCCGGTTCTCCGCCTACCTGGTCGACGGCGACGGGCCGGACGGCGTCGCCGTCATCCAGCCGTACCTGCGCCGCGCGCGGGGCATGGAGTCGCCGGTGCTGGTGCTGCGCGGCGGCGGGCGCCTGCTGCGGGAGGGCCCGGCCCGGGAGGGCGGCGGCCGGGCGGACCCGACCGGGGACGCCGGGCTGTTCGACACCTACCGGGAGGAGTTCGAGGGCGTGTGGACCGACTCCCGCCCGGTCTCCTGACCATGACGGACCGTGGGTACGGCGCGCCGCGCGGCCGCGGCGGCGCGGCGCCACCGCCCGGGCACGGCACGGCCGTTGTCAGTGGTGCGTGAAAAGCTGGTACTCAACCGGGGGGAAACCGGGGGAAAGTGCGGCGAAGGAGGGCGTCCATGAGCTGGCACCAGGAGCTGCTGATCGGATTCGACCTGGAGACGACGGGCACGGATCCGCGCGAGGCGCGCATCGTCACGGCGGCCGTCGTCGAGGCGCGGGGCGGGGAGCCGGTGCGGCGCCGGGAATGGCTGGCCGACCCGGGCGTGCCCATCCCGGCCGGCGCGGTGTCCGTGCACGGCATCACCAGCGAGCGCGCGGCCGAGCAGGGGCGGCCCGCGCGCGAGGTCGCCGACGAGGTCGCGGACGCGCTCGCGGGCCACTGGCGCGCCGGCGCCCCGGTGGTGGCGTACAACGCGGCGTTCGACCTGAGCCTGCTGTCCGCCGAGCTGCGGCGGTACGGCCTGCGCTCGCTGACCGACCGGCTCGGCGGCGCGGAGCCCGGCCCGGTCGTGGACCCGTACACCATAGACCGCGCCGTCGACCGCTACCGCAAGGGCAAGCGCACCCTGGAGGCGGTGTGCGGGGTGTACGGGGTGACGCACGACCGGGCGCACGAGGCGGGCGCCGACGCGCTGGCGGCGGTGCGGGTCGCCCGCGCGGTCGCCGAGCGGCACGGCCAGGTGGCCGGGCTCGACCTGTGGGAGCTGCACCGCAAGCAGGTCGGCTGGCACGCGCGGTGGGCGGCCGACTTCCAGTCCTGGCTGCGGCGGAAGGGCACGCCGGAGGCGGTGGTGGACGGCACCTGGCCGATGCGGGAGGTGGAGGCGGCGGTGGGGTAGGCCGTGTCGTTTGGATCAGGGTGGATCAGGGAGCGGCGTCCGGTGCGTGTGGCTGCAAGGCGGAGGAGGAGAGCGCAGCGGCACTGCGTGCGACGACGACAACGCCGCAGACGCGCGTGCCGGGCGTCGCGAGCCCGCCCTGAGCCAAACGACACGGCCTAGGTCCGGCGGCTCCTCCCGGTCCGCGCGGCGGCGGGCCGGGAGGGCGCGGGTCAGAAGGCGCGCCAGCGCACCGCCGGGTCTCCCGCCCGCAGCGACGCCACGCGGCGGCGGAACTCCTCCCGGGCCGCCGGGTCGGCCGGCGCGTGCTGGGCGACCCAGGCGCAGCTCGCGGTCTCCCGCGCGCCGCGCAGGACCGCGCAGCCGTCCCACTCGCGCACGTCCCAGCCGTACGCCGCGGTGAACTCCTCGTACGCGCCCGGGGCGAGCCCGTAGCGGTCGCGGGTCAGGGCCATGACGACGAGGTCGTGCTCGCGCAGGTCGGCGGAGAAGGTCTCCAGGTCGACCAGGACCGGGCCGTCCGGTCCGACGTGCACGTTGCGCGGCAGCGCGTCGCCGTGCAGCGGGCCGGGCGGCAGGCGGGGCGTCAGCTCGCGCGCGGCCGCGGCGTGGTCGTCCCGCCGGGCGCGCAGGTAGGCCGCGTCGGCCGGGTCGACGGCGTCGCCCGCCAGCCGCAGCCAGCGCTCGACGCCGCCCAGCAGGTCGCGCGGCGGCAGGGCGAAGGGCGGGCGGGGGAGGGCGTGGACGAGCCGCAGCAGGCGGGCCAGGTCCGCGGGAGCGGCGGGGCGCACGGCGCCGGGCAGCCGGTGCCACAGCGTCACCGGGTGCCCGTCGACCAGCCGCGCGGCCGGTTCTGCGGGCCGCACGGCGGGCACGCCGCGCTCCGCGAGCCACGTCGCCACGCGCACCTCCCGCTCGGCGCGCTCGGCGAGCCCCGGTGCGCGCCCGACCTTGACCACCAGGCCGCCCGCCGCGAACACCGCGTTCTCGCCGAGCGCGAGCAGCGGCGCGTCGCCGGGGCCGTGCGGCAGCCCGGCCGCCGCGAGCACCGCGCGGGCCCGCTCCTGGGTGAACGCCGCACCGGCCACCCGGCCCCCTTCCGTCCGCTGAGGTCCGTACCGCTGTGTTCTGCTCTGCCGCACCGCCCAGTCTCCCGTACGCGCCCGGCGGCCGGGGACGGCCCCGCCCGCGCGCAGGCGCAGACGGCGAGGCCCCCGCCCGCCGCGCCGGAGAGCGCGGGAAGCGGGGGCCGGAGGCCGGACCGGGCGGCGGCCGGGGCTACAGCCGGACCGGCTGCGGACGCTCGTCCAGGTCGCCGGGCCGGACCGGGGCGGCCGGGGCGGCCGGGGCCCCGGCCAGGGCCGGGTCGTCGTGCGTCAGGTCGGGCAGCCGGTGCAGCCACTTCGGCAGGTACCAGTTGCGTTCGCCCAGCAGTGCCATCACCGCGGGCAGCAGCACGCCGCGGATCACGGTGGCGTCGATGAGCACGGCCGCCGCGAGGCCCACGCCCATCTGCTTCATGCTCTGCATCGACAGCGTGCCGAAGATCGCGAAGACCGCCACCATGATGACCGCCGCGCTGGTGACGACGCCCGCCGTGGTCACCACGCCGTGCACCACCGCGTCCTTGGTGGTGCGCCCGGCCATCCGCGCCTCGCGGATCCGGGAGACCACGAAGACGTGGTAGTCCATGCTCAGCCCGAACAGGATCACGAACAGGAACAGCGGCAGCCAGGCCACGACCGCGCCCACGCCCGTCGCGCCGACCAGCCCGGCGCCCCAGCCGTGCTGGAAGACGGCGGTGAGGATGCCGTACGCGGCGCCCACCGACAGCAGGTTCAGGGCGATGGACGTCACGGCGATCGTCAGCGACCGGAAGGACATCAGCATCAGCAGGAAGGCGAAGACGACCACGAAGAGGAAGACCGGCACGACGGCGGAGCCGATCTTGTCGTTGAAGTCCTTCGACGACGCGGTGGAGCCGCCGATGGGCGCGGTGACGCCGTCCACCCGGCCCAGCGTGTCGGGTTCCACCTGGGTGCGCAGGATGGCGAGGCTGCGCTGGTTGACGTCCTCGTCGGCGCCGCCGGCCAGCGGCACCTGGATGACGGCGACGTTCTCCCGGGTGTGGTAGGCGACCTCGACCGGGCCCTTGGAGGCGCCCTTGGCCACGGCCTCGGCGCGGAACCGGTCGATGGCCTGGCGCACCGGCGGCGCGTCGATGTCTCCGGCCTTGACGACCACCTGCGCCGGGTCCGGGCCGCCGGGGAAGGCGTCGTTGATGCGCTCGTACGCCGCGACGATCGGCATGGAGGAGTCGAACTCCTGGTCCAGCGTGAGGTTCGCCGTCTTCATGCCCGTGGCGGGCAGGGCGATGAGGACCAGCGCGCCGCCGGCGATCGCGAGGGCGGCCTTCGGGCTGCGCAGGACGGGCCGCAGCACCGCGCGCCAGAACCGGCTCTCGTTGCCGCCGCCGCGGCGGCCGCCGGCCCGCCGGCGCCGGCGGCCCAGGAACGGCAGGCGGCCCTTCTCGACCCGCTCGCCGAGCAGCGACAGCAGGGCGGGCAGCACGGTCACCGAGCCGACGACCGCGACCGCGACCACCATCAGCGTGGCCAGGCCCATGGCCTCGAAGTCCGCGACCCCGGTGAACAGCATGCCCGCCATGGCCACGATGACGGTGACGCCGGAGACCACGATGGCCCGGCCGGAGGTGGCGGCCGCGATGCGCAGCGCGGTCTGCGGGTCGTGGCCCTTCTCCCGCTCCTCCCGCTCGCGCCGCAGGTAGAACAGGCAGTAGTCGACGCCGACGGCGAGGCCGACCAGCAGCATGACGGAGTCGGCGGTGTCGGACATGTGCACCACGTGGCTGACGACGGCGACCAGGCCGGTGGTGGCCAGGAACGCGGACATCGCCAGCGCCACCGGCAGCAGCGCGGCGACCAGCGCGCCGAAGGCGATCAGCAGAATGCCCAGGGCCACCGGCAGCGCCGAGTACTCGGCCTTGGTGAAGTCGTCGCCGAACGCGTCGTCGAACGCCTTCTCGCCGCTCGCGTCGCCGAACTGCTCCACGCGCAGGTCCGGATGCGTGTCCCCCACCTTCGCCACGGCGTCCAGCACCGGCTGGACGCGGGAGGACGCGTCGTCCGGGTCGCCGCGCATCTCGAACTGGACGAGCGCGGAGCGCTTGTCGGCGGATATCGCCCCGCTGGTGTACGGGGACTCGACGGCCGTGACCTCGCCGGTGCCGCGCACCGCGCCGATCACCGCGTCGACGGTCCGGCGGAACTCCGGGGCGGACGTCGTGGTGCCCGCGTTCTTCGCCTGGACCAGCACGGTCTCGGCCGCCGGGTCGACGATGCCCGCGTCCTCCAGGATGCGGGCGGCGCGCCCGGCGTCGCCGGCCATCGACTCGCTGTCCGTCACGTCGGTCCGGCCGGCCATCGAACCGATGGCCAGGGCGAGGATGACGAACACGACCCAGCCGCCCACGGCGGCCCACCGGTGCCGTGCGCTCCAACTGCCCGCACGGGCGGCCAGCCCGCGCGGTCTGTCCATGCGGCCTGATTCCGCCACGACGACCCCTCATTCACCGCGGTGGCGGCCCGGTGCCACCACTCTGCCCATGACGTTAGGGGCGCATAAAGGGCCGACCCATCCTGCTGGCCGGTGAACCGGCGCGCTGTCTTCTCCACCTCAGGAAGTGGGGGTATCCCTACCTCCCCGGAAGGCAGCCCCTTACACGTACGTGGCTGCACGCTCTCCCCGTTCTACCCGGAGGGATGACCGCCAGGCGGGACCGCGCGGGCCCCGTACACCGGTCCGCGGAAACGGGAGTACGGACCGGCGGCGCGCCGGGCCGTCAGGCCGTCAGCCGGGCCGGGCCGGTGCGCTCCCGGGCGACGGCCTCGTCGTAGCGCAGCAGCAGGAGCCGGGCCAGCTCCGGGGCCGGGCCGAGCACGTCCGCCAGGACGTCCGCGCGCGCCTCGCGGGCGCCGGCGGCGATGCGGTCGGGCAGCAGCCCGGGAGCGACCAGGTACGGCGCGACGGCGACCCGCCGTACGCCCTCGGCGCGCAGCGCCCGTACCGCGTCCGCCGTCGTGGGCAGGTCCGCCCTCCCGGGCCGGGACGCGGCGGCGAACGCGGGCCGCACGGCGCGCCAGCCGCCGGCCTGCCGCCAGTCCCGGGCCAGCGCCGCGATCACCGCGAGCGCCGCGGTGTCGGTGGACCCGGCGCAGGCCAGGACCACCCCGGTGCGGTGGCGGTCGGCCGGGCGCAGCCCGGCTCCGGCCAGCCGCCGCTCCAGGGCGGCGGTGAGCAGGGGAGAGGGGCCGAGGACCTCGGCGCGGCGGACGGCGAGGCCCGGGTGCCGGGCGGTCGCGGTCCGCAGGACGGCCGGGATGTCGGCCTTGGCGTGGTAGGCGCGGTTCAGCAGCAGCGGCAGGGCCACCACGTCCCGCGTGCCCGCCGCGGCCAGGCGCGAGAGCACGCCTGGCACGCGGGGGGCGTTGAAATCGAGGAAGGCCGTCTCGACGCGCAGCCCCGGCCGCAGCGACCGCACGCGCGCGCTGAGCGCGCTGACGGTCGCCGCGTGCCGCGGATCGCGGCTGCCGTGGGCTACGACGACGAGGACGGGGGCTTCCGGACGGTGCATCAACAGGATTTCGGCGGGGGGTTGGGGTGATCGGACAGAAGGGACATCGAGGAGTGTCTCACCGGGTGTTCGCCAGCAGGCCCCGGCTGCGCAGGACGTACCGCTCCAGCGGACTGAAGATCAGCAGGTCGATGGCGATGCCGACGAACAGGATGAGGATGATGGCGAGCAGCACGCCCGCCATGTCGGAGTTGTTGCGCTGGTTCTCCAGGAACTGCCCCAGGCCCAGGCCCAGGTCCGGGGAGTTGGCGATGATCTCCGCGGCCATCAGGGAGCGCCAGGAGAACGCCCAGCCCTGCTTCAGCCCGGCCACGTAGCCGGGCAGGGCGCCGGGCAGCAGCACGTACCAGGCGCTGGTCAGCCCCTTGGCGCCGAGCGTCCGCCCGGCGCGCAGGAACAGCGGCGGCACCTGGTCGATGCCGGAGACCAGCCCGTTGGCGATGGACGGGACCGCGCCGAGCAGGATGACGGTGTACATCATCGAGTCGTTGAGGCCCAGCCAGATCACCGCGGGCGGCACCCAGGCGACCGACGGCAGCGACTGGAGTCCCGACAGGATCGGACCGAGCGCGGCGCGTACGAACGGCACCCGCGCGACGATCAGCCCCAGCGGGGTGGCGATCGCCAGCGCGATGAGGAAGCCGAACAGGCCCCGCGAGACGCTGGTCCAGATGATGTCGATCAGCTCCCCCTCGACCCACAGCTGGTGCAGGGCGTCCCACACCAGGCGCGGGTCGGGGAGCTTGTAGTCGTCGGTGACCTTCGCCCAGACCAGGCCCTTCCAGATGGCCAGCACCAGGGCGACGGCCACCACCGGAGGCAGGACCTTGTGCAGTAGGACCTCAGTGACCGGCGTGCGCCGGACCTGCACCGCGTCCAGGGCGTCGAGTCCGGCCTCCAGGCCCGCGAGGTCCGAGCCCGCGGGCCCGGCCTCCCGCGGACCGCCCTGGNGTCCGAGCCCGCGGGCCCGGCCTCCCGCGGACCGCCCTGGGGGGGCTCCCCGGGACCGCGGTCCCGGGGAGCCCCCGCCTTCGTCAGGTCGGGAGCGGGGGGTGCCTCCTGCGGCGCCCCGCCGCCCGTGGTGTCAGTGCTTGCCATGCCGACGGATCTCCCCCCGCAGTTCCTCGGTGATCTCGACGGACAGGTCCGCCACGGCCGCGTCCTCGATGCGGCGCGGCTGCGGGATGTCCACCGTCCACTCCCGCACGACCCGCCCCGGGCGGGAGGACAGCAGGATCACGCGCTGCGCGAGCCGTACCGCCTCCCGCACGTTGTGCGTGACGAACAGGATGGACACGCCCGTCTCGCTCCAGATCCGGGTCAGCTCGTCGTGCAGCACGTCGCGGGTGATGGCGTCGAGCGCGGCGAACGGCTCGTCCATCAGCAGCACGCTGGAGTCCTGCGCCAGCGCGCGGGCCAGCGCGACCCGCTGCCGCATGCCGCCGGACAGCTCGTGCACCCGCTTGCCGTACGCGCCGCCGAGCCGGACCAGCTCCAGCAGCCGCTCCGTGCGTGGCCTGCGGTCGGCGCGCGGCACGCCGCGCAGCCTCAGGGCCAGCTCGATGTTCTTCCCCGCGGTGAGCCACGGGAACAGCGCGTGCTCCTGGAACATCAGCGCGGGCCGCTTGCCGGGCACCTCGATGGTGCCGGTGGACGGCTTGTCCAGGCCCGCGACGAGGTTGAGCAGCGTGGACTTGCCGCAGCCCGACGCGCCCAGCAGGCACACGAACTCTCCAGGCCGCACGTCGAGGGTGATGTCCTCCAGGACGTGCTGCACGGCGCGTCCGGGCCTGCCGAACGCCTTGTGCACGTGGTCCAGGCGCACGGCCGCGGCCGTGCCGTCCGCCCGGCCGGCGGACGCGGCGGCCTTCTGCGTGGTCTCGGTGGTCAGTGCCGTGCTCATGATCCGGTCACCTCCGTAAGTCGCGTACGTTCGGGCGGGCTACTGCGCACCGAGACCTGCGGTGGACACCGTGGGCTTGCCCTCGGCCTTGAGGACCTTGTTGAGCAGCGTCAGGTCGTAGATGCCGGACAGGTCGGGCTTCTTCAGCAGCCCCGCCTGGACCGCGTGGTCCGCCTCGGTGTTCAGCGTCGCCGCGAGCGGGTCGTCGATGACCTGAATGCTCTGCCACGCCGGGTCGACGACCGCCGGCGGCAGCGCCTTGCCGGTCTCCCGCTTGATCGCCTCGTTGGCGGCCGCCTTGGCCTCGCCGGAGTGCGCCTGGATCCACGCGTTGGTGCGCACCGAACCGCGCAGCACGGCCTCCACCACGGCCGGGTGCTTCTTCAGGAAGGACTGCGACACGATCACGTTCGTGATCACGAACTTCTTGTCCGGCCACAGGCTGCTCTCGTCCAGGAGCACCTTGGCGCCCTCGGCGACCAGCTTGGAGGCGGTCGGCTCGGGCACCCACGCGCCGTCGATCGAGCCGGACCTGTACGCGTCGGGGGTGATCTTGTTGTCCGTGCGGACTACGGACACGTCGCCCTTGCCGCTCTGCGCGTCGACCTTCCAGCCGCGCTCGGAGATCCAGTTGAGGAAGGCCACGTCCTGGGTGTTGCCGAGCTGCGGGGTGGCGATCTTCTTGCCCTTGACGTCGTCCAGGGTCTTGATCTTCTTCGGGTTGACCACGAGCTTCACGCCGCCGGACGCGGAACCCGATATGATCTTGAGGTTCTTGCCGTGCGACTTCACGTAGCCGTTGATGGACGGCGACGGGCCGATCCAGCCGATATCGATCGACCCGGCGTTCAGCGCCTCGATCTCCGAGGGGCCGGCGTTGAACACGAACGGCTGCACGGCCGTCCCGCCCAGCTCCTTCTGGATCAGTCCCCCCTTGCCCAGACCCACCAGGGCGGTGGCGTGCGTCAGGTTGGCGAAGTAGCCGATCTTGACCTTGTCCAGGCCGTCGACCTTCTCGCCGCCGGCCGCGGCGTTCGTGGTCGTGTCGTCGTCCTTCTGGGAGCCGTAACCGCAGGCGCCGAGAGCGGCGATCAGCAGGGGGAGTACGGCAGCGGCGGCGACGAGACGCGTACGGCCGGACCGGGCGGACCGCCTCGCGGTGGATCGTGGTGCGGATGGAGCGGTAGTGGTGCTTTCGGCAGACACGGGGAGGTGCTTCCTCTCAGCGAGCCGGGGCTGGCGTGGGGGACGCCCGGCAGTGCGGTGGTTCGGTGGTCGTCATGCGAATGGGAGCGGGGGTACGAGGTCAGAACGCACATCGGCCCACTCCTCCCTGACCGCTGCCGAGGAGACCGCTGCCCACGCGGCCCCCCTCCTTCGCGAACGTCGAAAACGCTTCTCCAGCCATGGCCTAGAAGTCCCACCCCTCGTCGTTCTCTTCTTCCTTCGCGGGCGCGGTCGCGAACGACTCGCCCGCCATCCCCGCCGTCAGCGTCGTGCCGTCGGCGGGGTCGATCAGCAGAAAGGACCCCGTCCGGCGCGAGCGCGCGTACGGGTCCAGCGCCAGCGGCTGCGCGGTACGGACCCGTACCCGGCCGATGTCGTTGGCCGTCAGCTCGCCCGGCGCCGCGTGGTGCGACAGATCCCCCAGGGTGAGCCGGGACGGGATGTCCTTGACGATGGCCTTCACGGTGCGCGTGGTGTGCTTCAGCAGCACCCGGTCGCCCACCCGCAGCGGCCGGTCGTGCAGGTGGCAGACGGTCGCCTCCACGTCCTGGGTGACCTCGGGCGCCTCGCCGCTGGGGGCGATCAGGTCGCCGCGCGAGACGTCCAGGTCGTCCGCGAGCCGCACGGTCACCGACTGCGGCGCCCACGCGGCGTCCACCGGCTCGCCCAGCGCGTCGATCCCCGCGACGGTGCTGGTACGGCCCGAGGGCAGCACGGTGACCGGGTCGCCGACGCGCAGCACACCGGAGGCGATCTGGCCCGCGTAGCCCCGGTAGTCGGGGTGCTCGGCGGTCTGCGGGCGGATGACGTACTGCACGGGGAAGCGCGCCGGGTCGCCGGACGGGTCGGCGCCCACCGGCACGGTCTCCAGGTGCTCCAGCACGGTGGGCCCGCCGTACCAGTCCATGTGCGCCGAGGGGGTCACCACGTTGTCCCCGGCGAGCGCGGAGACCGGGATAGTGGTGATGTCCGGCACGCCCAGCGAGGCGGCGTACGCGGTGAACTCCTCGGCGATCCGCGCGAACACCGGCTCGGCGTAGCCGACCAGGTCCATCTTGTTGACCGCGAGGACCAGGTGCGGCACGCGCAGCAGCGCGGCCACCGCGGCGTGCCGGCGGGTCTGCTCCACCACGCCGTTGCGCGCGTCCACCAGCACCACGGCCAGCTCGGCGGTGGACGCGCCGGTGACCATGTTGCGGGTGTACTGCACGTGCCCGGGCGTGTCGGCGAGGATGAACCGCCGCCGCGGGGTGGCGAAGTAGCGGTAGGCCACGTCGATGGTGATGCCCTGCTCGCGCTCGGCCCGCAGCCCGTCGGTCAGCAGCGCCAGGTCCGGCGCGTCCGCGCCGCGGCTGCGGGAGGCGTGCTCGACCGCCTCCAGCTGGTCGGCGAGCACCGACTTGGAGTCGTGCAGCAGCCGGCCGACCAGGGTGGACTTGCCGTCGTCGACCGAGCCGGCGGTGGCGAAGCGCAGCAGGGAGGTGGCGGCCTCGGTCCGCGCGCCGTCGGCGGCGCCGCTCGTGGTGCTGGTGCTCATGATCAGAAGTACCCCTCGCGCTTGCGGTCCTCCATCGCGGCCTCCGACAGCTTGTCGTCGGCGCGCGTGGCACCCCGCTCGGTCAGCCGGGACGCGGCGATCTCCGCTATGACCTGCTTGATGGTGACCGCGTCGGAGTCCACCGCCCCGGTGCAGGACATGTCGCCGACGGTGCGGTAGCGCACCTGCCGGCGCTCCAGCGGCTCGCCGTCCTTCGGGCCGCCCCACGCGCCCGGCGCCAGCCACATGCCGCCGCGCAGGAAGACCTCGCGCTCGTGGGCGTAGTAGATGGCGGGCAGCTCGATGCCCTCCCGGGCGATGTACTGCCACACGTCCAGCTCGGTCCAGTTGCTGAGCGGGAAGACGCGCACGTGCTCGCCCGGCGCGTGCCGCCCGTTGTACAGCTGCCACAGCTCGGGCCGCTGGCGGCGCGGGTCCCAGCCGCCGAACTCGTCGCGCAGCGAGAACACCCGCTCCTTGGCGCGGGCCTTCTCCTCGTCCCGCCGCCCGCCGCCGAACACCGCGTCGAATCGGTTCTTCTCGATGGCGTCCAGCAGCGGCACCGTCTGCAGCGGGTTGCGGGTGCCGTCCGGCCGCTCGCGCAGCGCGCCGGAGTCGATGAACTCCTGCACCGAGGCGACGTGCAGCCGCAAGCCGTGCCGGGCCACCGTGCGGTCCCGGTAGGCCAGCACCTCGGGGAAGTTGTGGCCGGTGTCCACGTGCAGCAGCGCGAAGGGCACCGGCGCCGGGGCGAACGCCTTCAGCGCCAGGTGCAGCATGACGATGGAGTCCTTGCCGCCGGAGAAGAGGATCACCGGCCGCTCGAACTCGCCCGCCACCTCCCGGAAGATGTGCACCGCCTCGGACTCCAGCGCGTCCAGGTGCGACAGCGCGTACGGGTGCCCGGTGTTCTCGCTCGACACGGTCGCGATCGTCACGCCAGTCCCCTCTCCACGAGCAGCCCGTGCAGCGCGGCTGCCGACTCCTGGACCGTCTGGGTGTGCGACTCGATGCGCAGGTCGGGGGAGTCGGGCGCCTCGTACGGGTCGTCGACCCCGGTGAGCCCGGCTATCTCGCCCGCCGCCTGCTTGGCGTACAGCCCCTTGACGTCCCGCTCGGAGCACACCTCGACCGGGGCGGCCACGTGGACCTCCAGGTACGCGGTGCCCTCCGCCTGGTGGCGCTTGCGGACCGCCTCGCGGCTGTCCGCGTACGGGGCGATGACCGGGACCAGCACGGTGACGCCGTGGGAGGCCAGCAGCTCGGCGACGAAGCCGATCCGCTGCACGTTGGTGTGCCGGTCCTCGCGGGAGAAACCGAGGCCCGCGGTGAGGAACGAGCGGATCTCGTCGCCGTCCAGCACCTCCACCCGGCGGCCCGCGCCGCGCAGCCGCTCGGCCAGCGCGTGGGCGATCGTGGTCTTGCCCGCGCTGGGCAGACCCGTCAGCCAGATCGTCGCGCCTGTCATGTCCCGCTCCTGGTGGTGCTCTCGTGCCCGGGGACGGTCCGGTTCCCGGGCCTGCTGTGGGGGGTGGCGGCGGCTGCCGCCCGGCGGTGGCTCATCCGTGCAGCCCGCACTCGGTCTTGCCCAGGCCCGCCCAGCGGCCGGCCCGCGCGTCCTCGCCGGCCAGCACCCGGCGGGTGCAGGGCGCGCAGCCGATGGAGGCGTAGCCGTCGGACAGCAGCGGGTTGGCCAGCACGCCGTGCTCGGCGACGTAGGCGTCCACGTCGGCCTGCGTCCAGCGGGCGATCGGCGAGACCTTCACCTTTCCGCGCCGGGCGTCCCAGCCGACCACGGGGGTGTCCGCGCGGGTGGGGGACTCGTCGCGGCGCAGCCCGGTCGCCCACGCGTCGTACCCGGCCAGGCCCTCCTCCAAGGGCTTGACCTTGCGCAGCGCGCAGCACAGGTCCGGGTCGCGGTCGTGCAGCCGCGGCCCGTACTCGGCGTCCTGCTCGGCGACGGTCTGCCGGGGGGTGAGGGTGACGACGTTCACGTCCATCACCGCCGCCACCGCGTCGCGGGTGCCGATGGTCTCGGGGAAGTGGTAGCCGGTGTCCAGGAAGACCACGTCCACGCCCGGCTGGACGCGGGAGGCCAGGTGGGCCACGACGGCGTCCTCCATCGAGGAGGTGACGCAGAAGCGCGGGCCGAACGTGCCGACCGCCCAGCGCAGGATCTCCAGCGCCGGGGCGTCCTCCAGCTCGCGGCCGGCCCGTTCGGCCAGCTCCTTCAGGTCCGCGGCGCTGCCCGCGTCCGCGTTCGCGGACGGCTCGGTCAGCGGCGTCGGCTGGTTGCTCATGAGGTGGTGCCCCCTTCGCGGTGGTCGCGCCGCAGGCCCTTGGCCAGCAGCCCGAGGAACGAGAGGCGGAACGCGCGATTGCACGACCGGCATTCCCAGGCCGCGCCCTCGCCGCGGGGCTCGGTGCCGCGGGTCTGGGTGCCGCGGGGAGCCTCCTCGGAAGGGCGCAGGTCCTCGTCTCCGCAGTACGGGCAGTAGAACGGCGCGGCTCGCTCGCTCATGACAGGTCCGCCTCCGAGGCGCGGGCGGCCCAGGTGGCGAACCGCTCGCCCTCCCCGCGCTGTTCCCGGTAGCGGCGCAGCACCCGCTCGACGTAGTCGGGCAGTTCGGCGGAGGTGACCTTCAGGCCGCGCACCTTCCGGCCGAAGGAGGGCTGAAGGCCGAGCGCGCCGCCGAGGTGCACCTGGTAGCCCTCGACCTGGTTGCCGTCCCTGTCGAGCACGAGCTGGCCCTTGAGGCCGATGTCGGCGACCTGGATGCGCGCGCACGCGTTGGGGCAGCCGTTGAGGTTGATGGTGACGGGCTCGTCGAAGTCCGGCAGGCGGCGCTCCAGCTCGTCCACGAGCGAGGCGCCGCGCGCCTTGGTCTCCACGATCGCCAGCTTGCAGAACTCGATGCCGGTGCAGGCCATCGTGCCGCGGCGGAACGTCGACGGCCGCACCGTCAGGTCCAGCGCCTCAAGACCGGCCACCAGCGAGTCCACCCGGTCGCCCGGCACGTCCAGCACGATCATCTTCTGCTCGACGGTGGTGCGCAGCCGCCCGGAGCCGTGCTCCTCGGCCAGCTCGGCGATCTTGGTCAGGGTGGCGCCGTCCACCCGGCCGACGCGCGGCGCGAACCCGACGTAGAACCGGCCGTCCCGCTGCCGGTGCACGCCCACGTGGTCGCGCCACCGCTCCGCGGGCTGCTCGGGCGCCGGGCCGTCCACCAGCGTGCGCAGCAGGTACTTCTCCTCCAGCACCTGGCGGAACTTCTCCGCCCCCCAGTCGGCGACCAGGAACTTCAGCCGCGCGCGGGCGCGCAGCCGCCGGTAGCCGTAGTCGCGGAAGATGGACACGACGCCCTCGAAGACGTCGGGCACCTCCTCCAGCGGCACCCAGGCGCCCAGCCGCACGCCCAGCTTGGGGTTGGTCGACAGGCCGCCGCCGACCCACACGTCGAAGCCGGGGCCGTGCTCGGGGTGGCGTACGCCGACGAAGGAGACGTCGTTGATCTCGTGGACGACGTCCAGCAGCGGCGAACCGGACACCGCGGACTTGAACTTGCGCGGCAGGTTGGAGAACGCCTTGTTGCCCACCACGCGGCGGTGGATCTCGTCAATGGCCGGAGTGCCGTCGATGATCTCGTCCTCGGCGATGCCCGCGACCGGCGAGCCGAGGATCACCCGGGGCGTGTCGCCGCACGCCTCGGTGCTCGACAGGCCCACGGCCTCCAGGCGCCGCCAGATCTCGGGCACGTCCTCGACGCGGATCCAGTGGTACTGGATGTTCTGCCGGTCGGTGATGTCCGCGGTGCCGCGGGCGAACTCCTGCGAGATCTCGCCTATGACGCGCAGCTGCCGAGTGGTCAGCCGCCCGCCGTCGATGCGCACGCGCATCATGAAGTACTCGTCGTCCAGCTCCTCCGGCTCCAGGACGGCCGTCCGGCCGCCGTCGATGCCGGGCCTGCGCTGGGTGTACAGGCCCCACCAGCGCATCCGGCCGCGCAGGTCGGCGCCGTCGATGGAGTGGAAGCCCCGGTGCGCGTAAATCGTCTCAATACGTGTCCGTACGTTGAGACCGTCGTCGTCCTTCTTCACCTGCTCGTTGCCGTTGAGCGGGGTGAAGTGGCCGGCGGCCCACTGGCCTTCGCCGCGGCGGCGCCCAGGCTTGCGGGCAGGAGTTTTCGGGCGGGGGCTGTCCGGTGTGGCGGCCATGGCGAGGTGTCCTTCTGGGCGGCTCGGTGCGGCGGGCGGAACTCGCGCGCACCCTAGGTGACCTGCGTGTCGGCAGGCGGGCACGGCGCTGCGGCGGTTGACCGGTGCGGCAGCACGCGGGCGGCTGCGGTGCTCGCCTGCGGGCTTGTCGGGCAGGGGCGGTTGCGGCAGTGCGAGGGGCTCAGGGCGCTGGACAGATGGCGCTGTACGTGCGGCCGAGATCCACGTGCCGCCGACTCACCAAGGCGATTCCACCACGAGACATGACGGAAGCGTCGCATGGCGGTCTCCGGAGCGTCCACCGTCATCCAGTATTCGGACGGCAATGTCCCGTATAGTGGGACAGTGGCGAGTTGCCCGGGGCGCCCGCCCGTCCGCCGCGCGCGCCGCGCGGCCCGTCCGCCGCCGGAGTCGTTCGTCCGGTTCGCCCGGTGGTCCGGTGCTCTCCGGCGGCGCGTTCAGGCAGGCTTCGCGGCCCCGTCCGCCGCGGGCTCCGTCCGCGTGTCGTACAGCCGGAACCCCCGCTTTCGGTAGTTGTCCAGCGCGTGCGGCCCGTCCAGGGTGCAGGTGTGCACCCACACCCGCCGGGTCGGCTCCCGGCCGTGCCAGCGGCCGGCCAGGTCCCAGGCGCGCGCGGTGCCGTACGACAGCAGGTGCCCGCCGACGCCGCGGCCGCGGAAGTCCGGCAGCAGCCCGAAGTACGCGATCTCCACCGTGCCGCCGTCCTGGGCGTCCAGCTCCACGTACCCGGCCGGAGTGCCCCGCTCGTAGGCGATCCACGTCTCCACCCCGGGCCGCTCCAGGTACGCCTGCCACCGCTCCCGCGGCCACACCAGCCGGTCGGTCCAGGCCACGTCCGCCCCGACCGCCGAGTACAGGAAGCGGCTCAGCTCGGGGCTCGGCACCTCGGCCCGTACGATCCGCACGCCCGCCGCCGGGTCCGGCACCCGCGCCGGGGCCAGGTCCGAGGCGGCCGTCTGCTCCAGGTACCAGGTGGTCACGGTGTCGCTCATGCCGGTAAGCCAACCACGCGCGCGCCGCCGCGCCGCCGCCGCCCCGGTACGGGACATCCGCGCTGGTCGCCCAGTAAACTCAGGATGAAAAGCCCTCGATGCGGTGAGAAGGTGCAGACAGCACAGCAACCCCCGGCGGAGGAGCGCGGGCAGCCGCCGCCCGGACGCCTCCACAGGGCCCGCGCCCTGTACCGCCCCGCCACGGCCGGCACGGCGCCGGCCGAGGCCGGCCGCCGCCCGGGCGTCACCCGGCGCCGCATGGCCTGGCTGCTGCTGAAGGACACCGTGCACTCGTGCATGGAGTACCGGGTCACCGGCCTCGCCGCCGAGGCCGCCTTCTTCACCCTGCTGTCCCTGCCGCCGCTGCTGCTCGGCTTGGTCGGCCTCCTCGGCTACCTCGACGCGTGGACCGACACCCACACCGTCGCCACCCTGCGGCGCAACATCCTCGACGCCTCCGCCACCGTCCTGTCCGACAAGGGCGTCCGCGAGATCGCCCGGCCCCTCCTGGACGACGTCACCCAGGGCGGCCGCCCCGACGTCATCTCCCTCGGCTTCGGCATCGCCCTGTGGTCGGGATCCCGCGCGGTGAACGTCTTCGTCGACACCATCACCATCATGTACGGGCTCGAAGGCCGCCGCGGCATCGTCCGCACCCGGCTGCTGGCCTTCCTCCTCTACCTCGTCGCGCTCGTCATGGGAGCCGTGGCGCTGCCCCTGATGGTCGTCGGGCCGGACGCGGTCGTGGACATCGTCCCCTGGAGCGAGAGCCTGGTGCGCGGCCTGTACTGGCCCGTCGTCATGGTGCTGTCCATCGCCTTCCTCACCACCCTCTACCACGTGTCCGTCCCGGTGCGCTCGCCGTGGCGCGAGGACATCCCCGGCGCGCTGGTGGCCCTGGCCATCTGGGTGCTCGGCAGCTTCCTGCTGCGCATCTACCTGACCCACACCGTGGAGGGGCCGACGATCTACGGATCGCTGGCCGCGCCCGTCGCCGTCCTGCTGTGGATCGGCGTCTCCGCCTTCGCGGTGCTGGTCGGCGCGGCCGTCAACGCGGCCTTCGACCGGGTCTGGCCGTCGGTGGCCACGGCCGCGGCCCGCGCGGAGCGCGCCGGGGGAGCGGCCCGCGCCGAACGGGCCGACCTCGCCGCGCTCCGCGCCCGGGACCACCGCACGGCGGACGACGGGTCGGCGCCGCCCGCACCGCCCCCGCCCCCGGCCGCGCCGGCCCGGCCGTCTCCGACCGGGCCGGGACACCCCGGTCGCGGCCCGGACCCCGCGAGGTCCGCCGCGGACGGGGCCGCGGACCGGGCGCCCGCCGCGTCACCCGGCCCGCGGCCGGCCCGCGGCTCCGCCTCGGATCCGGTCCCCGCACCGGTGCCCGGCGCGTCCGCGGCTTCGGATCCTGCCCTGCCCCCGGTCCCGCCGTCCGCGCCCGGCGCGGGGGCTGCGGGGTCGGGGAAGGGGGATGCGGCCTGAGACGCCGCCCCCCCGGCGCATCGCGGCGTACCCCCGGTCACCCGTGAAGCCGCCGCGCGGGAAGCCTCCGGCCGCCGTCCTCGTGAGGGCCGCCGCCGGACCGTACGGTCGTGGACCGTGCCCGAAGCGGCGGCCGGCGCGCTGACGGCGGCCTTCGGGCGGGTCGAGACGCGCGGCGCGCGGGGCGGCGCCGCGCCCTCCCGCGAGCGGTGGACGCCGGGGGTGCTCGGCTGGCCCAGGCCGCCCGCCGCCGCGACCACCGTGGGCCACGCCGCCTGACCGCCCGGCGTAAACCGGTGGTGCCCGGGTGCGGGGCGGGGCTATGGTGATGCCGTTTCGGGACACGGCGCAGGGCCGATGCGGCGAAGGGCCGCTGTCCGGTGAGGAAGAGCAGGAGGTGACGTCGATGGCTGTCATGGCGCTGAGCGCTGCCCAGATTCCCCAGTCCGTCACACTCACCTCCGTGGCCGCCGGCTGACGTCCGACCCTGACACGTCCGCGCGCCGGGGCCGCCCCGCGAAGGGCCTTCCCGTGTCTTCCTCTTCTTCTTCCTCCCACCCGTCTTTCCCGGGTTCCTCCTCCCACCCGCTCACCCCGTACTGCTGGGACGACGTCGTCGCCGACGCCTTCTCCCCGTACCGGGACCAGGGGCTCGTGCCCGGGCGCATCCTGCGTGTCGACCGGGGCAGCTGCGAGGCCGTCGTGCCCGCCGCGGACGGGCTCGGCGTCACGACCGTACGGGCCGGCACCGCGCCCGTCGCCTCGCCCGACCCGGTCCGCGCCGCCTGCACCGGCGACTGGGCCGCACTCGACCTCGGGCGCCGGGCGGTGCACGCGCTGCTGCCGCGCCGCAGCGCGTTCGTGCGCTCCACCTCCTCCAAGCGCTCCGACGGGCAGGTCCTGGCCGCCAACGTCGACCACGCCCTGATCGCCGTGTCCCTCGCCGTGGGCCTCGACCTCGGCCGCGTCGAGCGCTTCCTGGCCCTGGCCTGGGAGAGCGGCGCCGCCCCGCTGGTCGTGCTGACCAAGGCCGACCTGGTGCCCGACCCCGGCACCCTGGCGGGCCTGGTCGCCGACACCGAGGCGGCCGCGCCCGGCGTGCAGGTGCTGGCCGTCAGCGCCGCCGCCGGGCAGGGGCTCGACGTGCTCGCCGCCCTCCTCGCCCCGGGGACGTCCGTGCTGCTCGGGCAGTCCGGCGCGGGCAAGTCGACGCTCGCCAACGCGCTGCTCGGCGAGGCCGTCCAGGACGTACGGGCCACCCGGGACAGCGACGGCAAGGGACGGCACACCACCACCACCCGCGACCTGCTGCCGCTGCCGTGGGGCGGGGTGCTCATCGACACACCCGGGCTGCGGGGGGTGGGGCTGTGGGACGCCGAGGACGGCGTGGCACGCGCGTTCTCGGAGATCGACGCGCTCGCCGAGCGGTGCCGCTTCCACGACTGCGCGCACCTCACCGAGCCGGACTGCGCGGTGCTCGCCGCGGTCGAGGACGGGTCGCTGCCGCGGCGGCGCCTGGACAGCTACCGCAAGCTGCTGCGCGAGAACACGCGCCTGGCCGCCCGCACCGACGCCCGGCTGCGCGCCGAGATCCGCCGGGAGTGGAAGCAGAAGCAGACCCTCGGCCGGCACATGACGGAACGCAAGGGCAGGCCCGGGCGGGGGGCCTAGATGATCAATTCCAAGGGGTCCC
>NZ_JAVSCF010000029.1:0-37675 GCF_031932565.1 Streptomyces sp. B1866 | reverse complement strand
GATCACGATCTACAGCTGGAGTACTAAAGAGTGGGGGGACAGGCTGTCCCCCCTGCTGGTTCTCCGCTCCACTAGCGTCCGTTGGCCCAAGCCCCGGTGACGTCTGCTACCGACGCCCCCGGGGCACAGCCAACGCTGCGAAGGAGCGTCAGCATGCCGAATAGTATCGGCGTACGCGGCTTATTGCGACATGTGTTCCCGTGTCGAACGCGCGGTCGTCATCGAGCGGTGCCTGGTGAGGCACGTGTGTCCGTTCCCCGTCCGAGTACGGCGGGTTCGGCAACCGAGGGGCATGCGGCGGTGATCGGGGCGGCGGATACGCCGACCCTTGTCCTGCCTCGGGTGGAGCGGCGGTTGCAGCGTCGGCGGCGGTGGGCCNAGCGGCGGTTGCAGCGTCGGCGGCGGTGGGCCGCGTGGCTGGCCGCGTACGGCGTCGACGTGGGTCCGCGCCGGATTCACGGCGTGCGGGTCGCGCGGGTGGGTGTGTCGGCGTCGTGGCCGGTGGTGGGGGGTGGCTGGGCGTGACGGCGATGACGATCCGGGTCTACCGGTTCGACCCGGAGACGGGCGAGCGGGTCGAGGTGAGTTCCTGTTCGTACCTGGCCGAGCCGCGGAAGTCGTTCGTTCCGGCGTCGCCTCGGTGGCCGCGCTGCGAGTGCTCCCGCTGCCGGGAGGGCGCGGGCGGGGAGTGCGGGGCGGAGGGCGCGCGGTGAGGGGGCCGGGGGTGCGGTTGCTGCCGTGGTCCACGGTGGACGGCAAGCCGTGTTACGTGGTCGGGGCGTCCGGCGACGGCCCGCCGGGGCCGGTGTCGCGGCTGGCTGACCTGTGGGAGGCGCGGCACCTGCTGGAGGCGCGCACCGTGCTGGGCGCGCTGCGGGAGGGCCCGGGGGTGCTGGAGCGTGCGGACGCGGGGCGGTTGCGTGCGGCGTGCGTGCGGCTGGTGTGGTCGCTGGCGCGGGTGCTGCGGGTGGCCGACAGCCGGGGTGAGCGGCTGGGGCGGTCGGACGAGCGGGAGGCGGCGCGGCTGGAGATGGCCTGGGTGCTGCTGGGGCACGCGCGGGATCTGCTGATCACCGGTCACGGCGAGCCGTTCCAGTTCCGGTACGTCGTCCCGCGGTTGGCCGAGTGCCTTGCGGAGGCGGTGGCCGTGGCGGACGCGCGGGCCGCGCTGCTGGCCGCGGGGCCGCCGGGGCCAGACGAGGACGGCCGTGCTCTCCCACCCGCTTATGGTGGAGGTACCATATACATATGGCGTTGAAGAAGACGACCGTCATGGTCGACGAGGAGGACCTCGCGCTGATCAAGGAGGCCGCGGCGCGGGAGGGCAGGCCGGAGTCGGAGTACTTTCGGGAGGCCTTCCACATCGCCGCCCTCCGCACCCGGCGCTGGGACGAGGACTGGGACATCCCGCGCCTCGACTTCGGCGGTCCGGTCACCGCGGAAGAGATCGACCGGGCGGTGTCGGACGGAGTGGCGGACGCCGGGTGATCGTCGTCGGTGACACCTCCGGGCTGGTCGCCGCCCTCAACACCGCGGATCCCGAGCACGAGGCCGCCCGCGCCGCCATGCGCCAGGCCGCGCTCACCGTCGTCTCCCCTCTGGTGATGCTGGAAGTGGAACACATCACCACGCGCAACGTCGGCCGCCCGGCGGCGTACGCGGTGAACGACTGGCTGCTGGCCGAGGAGCGCACCAGGCGCGTGGCCGTCCCCGAACTGCCCGCCGCCACCCTGCGCAAGGCGCGCCGGGTACAAGACCGCTACGCGGCCCTGCGGCTCGATCTGACCGACGCGGTGAACGTCGTCCTGGCCGAGGCGTACGACACCGACACGCTCCTCACGCTCGACCGCCGGGACTTCAGAGCCGTCACCCCGCTCACCGGCACCCACGCCTTCCGGCTCCTGCCCGACGACCTCTAACGCCGTGACCGGAACAGGCCGTCCGCCGCCGGGGCGGGCGCGGGCCGCGGTGCGTCGGGTGCGGGGCCGGTCCACGCGTCGCGGAGGGCGGCGATCCCCCGGCGTACGTCCTCGCGGGTGGGGCGCAGGCCGAGCGTCGCGCTCTGCGTGAGGGCCGCGTCGGCCAGGGCCTCGGGGTCGGATCCGCGCAGCAGGGCCGCCAGGTCGATCCGCTGGAGGAGCCTCTTGGTCACCGGCCGCTTGGCGTCCGTGAAGACCATGGCGGACAGGAGTTCCCGCGCGCCCGCCGAGGACAGCAGAGCGGACACCACCGCGCAGGCGACCCCGTCCGCGAAGGACAGGAAATAGCAGGTGTCGTCGAAGACGACGGGCCGGCCGGCCAGCGGCCCGACGGCCCGGAACTCCAGGCTCTTGTGCAGACCGGAGATGGCGACCTTGTACGGGGCGAAGGTGTAGTCGCCCAGGCCGAAGACGCAGAACCGGGGGCGGCCCCGGTAGATCGACGACTTGCGGCCGTCGAGGGCCGCGGCGTTCCGGCGCAGGTACGACCACAGGCGCGGGGCCGTGGTGGCGAGGGCGGCCGTGTCGTCCGACAGGCGGCGCTGCGGGACCACCATCCACTTCGACAGCGACGCCACCCGGCCCCGGAACACGTCGGTGCTCTTCAGCAGCGGGAAGAGGTAGTCCTCCTCCACGTCGACCGGCTCGCCGTCCTTCGTCACCGGACCGTTCGCCTCGTCACCTCCCTCCTGGCGCAGCTCCATCACGCGCGAGGCGTCGTGCTTGACACCCTGGCGCCATTCGAGCGGGCAGGTTCCGTCGGCGTGGCGGCTGCGCTCGTACGCGTCCACGTCCGCCACCAGCCGGCCCTCGACCACGCCCATACGGCGGTCCGGAGCCGGGGCGTCGAGCGACGGGTAGACCTCGCACGTGTAGTTCTCCGCGTGCCGCGCGACCTCGACGGTGAACAGGCACGCGTCCACCATCGCGCCGAACCAGCGCTTGGCGTCGATGTGGTGGACCGCCGACCGTTTTACGGGCCAGCGGTTGTCGGCGCAGAAGGACAGCACGTTCCTGGCCACCTGCGTCTTGCACAGCATCGCGACGACGGGCTCCTGCTCCAGCAGTTCGGCGATGAGCTTCAGCCAGATGTACTCGGCGATGTCGAAGTTCGACGCGCCGGTCATCGCGTCGATGCCGCGCAGGTTCCGGATGTTCGCGCGGACCGGCCGGTTGGCGGAGCCCAGCACGGCGAGCTGCGCGTTGGTGACCCACGGGGGGTTGCCGACCACGAGAATCGGCGCGTCGTCCCGTTTCCAGGCGAGGTCGCGGGCCAGGTCGAGGTCGAAGATGTTGCGCTGGAGCACTTCGCACACGGTCCTCGACCGCGCCGCGTAGTCCGGCTGGACCTCGATGCCGACGACCTCCGCCCGGGGGAACGCCTCCGTCGCGGCGAGGAGGAAGTTGCCGGTGCCGCAGGTCGGCTCCAGCACGCGCCCCCACTCCCGGCCGCCGCCCAGGACCTCCAGCACCTGGCGGGCCAGCGGAAGCGGCGTCTGGAAGTCGCCGAACTCGTTGTTAGGCAAGGAGGTCCTCCAGCCCCGGGAACTCCTCCGGCGCGTCGGCCGACCTGATCGCCCGGCCGTACTGGAGCCGCCACTGAAGGGCGTTGGAAACGGTGAGCACGCCCTGCTCGGGCGGGTCGTCGATCAGGCGGGCCGCCAGTTCCCAGCGGCTCTCCGGGTCCAGCGGCAGGTTGCGGTCCTCCAGGTAGGCGTCCACCTCGTCGACGATCGCCCCCTGCCGGACGAGCCGGCGGATTCCCGCCGTGAGATGGTAGTCCGCGGTCCTGCGGTCCTCGATGAAGAGGACGTGCCGGAATTCGAGCAGGGCGGTGCGCAGGTCGTGGTCGTCGAACTTCTCGTAGACCATGAGCAGTATGTGGTAGCCGAGCCCGTACACCTTCTGCCGGGCGCTGCGGAAGGGGCAACTCGACTGCGGCTGCTTGATCGAGGTGAACTTGAGGTCCACGTTCAGGCCGGGGAAGTCGATGCCCTTGGCCGCGTTCCCGGGCTGGTGCCGGTAGTTCAGGGCGATGAACCTGTTGAACGCGGATTCGGCGTACGTGCCCACGGTCTTGCCGTCGTTCACCCCGTACAGCTCGGGCACGCCGAGGTCGTTCTGCTCGTCCGCGAACGACCTCGCGGCGTCCTTGAGCGTGTCCAGCGTCAGCGGCTCCTGCACGCCGTTCCCTTCGTCGCGGCCGGCCTGCGGGCATCCTAAGGCCCCGCCTCCGCCCGGCGCCTTGGTTGACACATCAACCACTCTCGTCCTATCTTCGAGGTGACACATCAACCTGATGGAGGGGTCTCGATGAGCGAGCAGCGGAAGGTCATCGCGGTGCTGGGAGCCACCGGCAGCCAGGGCGGCGGCCTGGTCCAGGCGATCCTGGCCGACCCGAGCGCGGAGTTCGCGGCGCGGGCCGTCACCCGGAACGCCGGGTCGGCGAAGGCCAGGGAGCTGGCCGCGCTGGGCGCGGAGGTGGTGGAGGCGGACCTGGACGACGAGGCCGGGCTGCGTGCGGCGTTCGAGGGCGCGCACGGCGTGTTCGTGGTGACCAACTTCTGGCAGCCGCGCACCGCCGAGCAGGCCGCGGCCCGTACCGCCGCCGAGATGGAGAAGGACCAGGCGGGCAACGCGGCCCGGGCGGCCCGGGACGCCGGCGTGCGGCACGTGGTCTGGTCCACGCTGGAGGACACCCGGGAGTTCTTCGGGGTCGGCGGCGAGCGGGTGCCCACGCTGGACGGCGGCACGTACACCGTGCCGCACTTCGACGCCAAGGCCGAGGCGGACGAGCTGTTCCGGCAGGCCGGGGTGCCGACCACGTACCTGCGGACGACCTACTTCTACGAGGGGTTCCTCGGGATGTTCGCCCCGCGCCGGGACGAGCATGGTCGCTTGGTCCTCGCGCTGCCGATGGCCGGGGCCCGGCTGTCCGGGATCGCCGTGGAGGACATCGGCAGGACCGCGCTCGGCGTCTTCCGCCGCGGCGGCGACCTGGCCGGCCGGACGGTCAGCATCGCCGGGGACCACCTGACCGGCGCCGAGTACGCCGAGGCCATCGGCGCGGCGATCGGCGAGCCCGTGACCTACCAGGCCGTTCCGTTCGAGCAGATGCGCGCCGTGTCCGTCGAGGTCGCGAACATGTTCCAGTACTACGCCGAGAACGAGAAGGAGTTCGTCGGCGACCGCGACCTCGACGCCGTACGGGCGCTCAACCCCGGGTTGCGGTCCTTCGCGGCCTGGGCGGAGGCCCACAGGGACGCCATCCCGCACTGACCCCGCGGCACGTCAGCAGGGGCCGTCGCCGCGCTCCGCCTCGACGGCCCCGACCCGGCGGGCGATCGCCGAGCAGGCTTCGGCGAACCGGTCGAGCCGTTCCGGCCCGAGCGCGTCGAGGAACGCCGCGCGCACGGCGGCGGCGTGCCGCGGCGCGGCCTCGGTGATCGCGGCCAGGCCCCGGTCGGTCAGCACGACCTCCGGGTAGCGGACGCCGGGCACCGGCTCGCGGGACACCATGCCGCGCCGCTCCATCCGGGAGAGCTGGTGGGACAGCCGGCTCTTCTCCCACTCGGTCGCCCGTCCCAGCTCCACCGCGCGCATCCGCCGGCCCGGCGCCTCCGACAGGCACACCAGGATCTCGTAGTCCTGCGGCGACAGGTCGAACTCCCGTTGCAGGTCGCGCGACAGGTGCGTGGCCAGCCGCTTGCTCATCGCCAGATAGGCCCGCCACGCTCGCTGCTCGGTCTCGTTCAGCCACGGCCCCTCGGTCATGGCACCCATCCTAGACGGACAGATTGACATATCAACCAATGTCTCGCCGGCCCGGCGCGGCCCCGGGCCCCGAGCGGGCCGCCGCACCACCCCCGGCACACCCATCCGGACGGAACCGACATTCCCGGCCGGCGCCGACGCCGTATCGTGCGAGTCGTACCTCGCGGACTGCGGCGTCGCGGGCCGGACGATCCGCGCCACCCGCGAAGTGAAGGGAGACCGCACATGACCGATGTCGTCGTGGCCACCGCCTACGGCGGGCCCGAAGTGCTGTCCGTGATCGACGTCCCGGTCCGGGACCCGGGTCCCGGCGAGGTGCGCGTCGCGGTACGCGCCGCCGGAGTGAACCCGATCGACTACAAGCTCTACGGCGGCCTGTTCGGCTCCGACCCGGCGAACCTGCCGATGCGGCTGGGTGTCGAGGCGGCCGGCGTGGTGACCGCCGTCGGCCCGGACGCCACCGGCCCGGCCGGGCCGGTCGCGGTCGGCGACGAGGTGATCGCCTGGCGGGCGCCGGGCGCGTACGCCGCCGAGGTCGTCGTCCCCGCGGCGGCCGTGGCACCCAAGCCCGCGGCCCTGTCGTGGGCGGAGGCGGGCGGCCTGCCGACCGCGGGCGCCACCGCCGTGCACACCCTGGAGGCGGTCGGCCTGCGGGGCGCCGAGACGGTGCTGGTCCACGGCGCCGCGGGCGGCGTCGGCCACCTGGCGGTGCAGCTGGCCGTCGCGCGCGGCGCCACCGTGGTCGGCACCGCGAGCCCCGCCAAGCACGGCGTGCTGCGCGAGCTGGGCGCGATCCCGGTCGCGTACGGGCCCGGCCTCGCCGACCGGGTGCGGGCCGTGGCTCCCCGGGGCGTCGACGCCGCCGTCGACACCGTCGGCACGGACGAGGCGGTGGACGTCTCGGTGGAAACCGTTCCGGACCGGTCTCGCATCGCCACTATCGCCGCGTTCGAGCGCGGCGCCCAGGCCGGCGTGCGACTGCTCGGCGGCGCCCCCGGCGCCGACCCCGGCACGCGGATCCGCGAGGCCGCCCGGACGCGGCTCACCGAGGAGGCGGCGGCCGGCCGGCTGCGCGTCCTGGTGGCGAGGACCTATCCGCTGCGCGAGGCCGCGGCCGCCCACCGGGAGGTCGTGGCCGGGCACACCACCGGCAAGGTCGTCCTGCTGGCCTGAGCGGGCGCCGACGGGGTCGGCGGTCCGGGCGGGCAGGCTGAGGACCCGTACGACGGCGGTCGGCCGTCCCGCGGCGCGACCGGCCGCCGTCGCGGGCGGCCGTCACCGCCGGTCCCGCGCCGAGCCCCCCGGCCGGTGCCCGTCGCCTGCCGCCCGGTGCCCGTCCCGCCCCGGCCGGTGCCCGTCCAGCAGGCCGGTGAGCCGGGCGCCCAGGACGGGCGCGAGGGCCGCGGCGTACGCCTCGCTCACGTGGTTGTCGTCGCGGTAGACGAAGGTGTCGCCCACGGCGACCGGGCAGGTGCCCGCGGGCACGCACAGCCAGGGCAGCGGGTCGACCGCCACCGCCCCGGCCGACCGCGCCGCGTCCCGGACCGCCTGCCGCCGGGTCGGGTCGTGCAGGGCCCGCGGAGCCTGGTTGGCGCACCGCCCGAGGTGCAGCGGGTGGACCGCCGCGCACTCGACCGCGTCGCTCCTGGGCCACGGCGTGTCCAGGAGGACGGCCACCCGGGCCCCGGTGCGGGTGAGCGCGCCGTAGGTGGCGCGGAACCCGGCCGCCCACTCCCGCCGCGGGTCGCGCATCGCCCGTACCGGCGTGCCCGAGTCGGCCGACGAGGCGACGACCAGGGAGGGGCGCAGCCGGGCGATGGCGGCGAGCGCGCTGCGCCGCCACTGGCCGCAGGTGCGGTACGGCCGGCCGGCCCGTACCGTCGTCACCGCGGCGAGCTTGCAGGACGCCTTGGTCATGGAGACGAGCTTCCAGTGGCGGGCGGTGGCGAGCCGTTCCAGCGCCGGGAACCACTGCGCCGCGTGCGAGTCGCCCAGGAGCACGACGACCTTCCGCGAGGAGCGGTCCCCGTACACGCACAGCGGGGCGCGGGTGGCGCCGTACGCCACGTGGCACCCGTCCCGGTAGATCGCGGACCTGCCGTCCTTGATCTTCGCCAGGCCGGGGGAGAGGTTGCCCGGCAGGCGCGTGCCCGACGTGCGCAGCAGGTCCGCCAGGCGCTGCTCGGGGTCGGGGGCGGTGGCGAGCGCGGTGCGCAGGACGGGCGCGGGTTCGCCGGAGCTGATCGGCGGCGGGAAGGCCGCGGCGACCAGGGAGACGGCCACCGCGGCGGCCGACAGGCCGAGCCCGGCGGCCAGGCCCCGGCCGGGCCGGTCGCGCAGGCCCGCGTGGAACCGCACCGGGTTCTCCACCAGCCGCAGCGTCGCCCAGGCGAGCAGCAGGGCGACCGCGCCCAGCGCCAGCGCCAGCGGCACGGAGGCCTGCCGGTCCAGCGCCTTGGGCCCGATGACCAGCAGCGGCCAGTGCCACAGGTACCAGCCGTACGACAGCCCGCCGAGCCACACCGCGGGCCGCCACCCGAGCAGCCGCCCGGCGTCGAACCGGGACGGTGCGCAGCCGCCCGCCAGCACCAGCACGGCCCCGGCGACCGGCAGCAGCGCGTGGTACCCGGGGTACGGCGTCGCCGCGTCGAACCAGACCGCCGACAGGCCCACGCAGCCGAGCCCCAGCCAGGTCAGCGGCGCGGCCACGGCGGCGGGCAGGCGCGCGCACCGGCCGGCGCCGAGCGCGAGCAGCGCCCCGGCGCCCAGCTCCCAGCCACGCGCGTGCGAGCCGAAGTACGCCCACGGCGCGGAGGTGCCGGTGAGGGACACGCCCTGCCAGAAGGACGCCAGGCACAGCGCGGCCAGCGGCGCCGCGAGGTACCGGCGCCGCCGCCGCGCCGCCGCGCGCCGGGTGAGCCGCCAGACCAGCAGCAGGAGCAGCGGCCACAGCAGGTAGAACTGCTCCTCCACGGCCAGCGACCAGAAGTGCCGGTACGGGGACGGCGGGCCGCCCTCGGCGAGGTAGTCGGTGCCGGTGGACGCCAGCCGCAGGTTCTCGGCGTACAGGACACCGGCGAGCGCGTCCCCCGCGTACTCGGTGAAACGTATCTTCGACAGGAAGAGCAACGCGCCGCCCAGCGTGGCCACGGCGACCAGCGTCGAGGCGGGCAGCAGGCGCAGCGCCCGGCGGGCGTAGAAGCGGCGCAGCGAGATGCCGCCGGTGGCGGCGAGTTCGCGGGTCAGCAGCGAGGTGATGAGGAAGCCGGAGATCACGAAGAAGACGTCGACACCGACGTAACCGCCCGCGATCCCGGGCACTTCGGCGTGCGAGAGCACGACCAGCGTGACCGCGACGGCCCGCAGTCCCTGGATGTCGAGCCGCACCGGGGGGTGCGCGGCGGTCCCGGTCGCGCGCCGCCGCGCCGTAGGGACGTCGGTGGCGCCGGCACTCAGCATCGGCGGGCCCGCGCGGCACCGGCCGGCTGGCCGCCGGGCGCGGACGCGCCGCAGGAGCCCGCTCCACGGTCCCCGGACGGCGTACCGACGCCACCGGACGACGTACGGCCCCGGACGCCGGGCGGCGTACGGTCACCGGAGGGTATGGACCCCGGGGCCCCGCCGGCCCCGCCTTCCTTCGTTGTGCGCACGTGGAACTCCCCCTGTGGATTCGGTCGCGTAACCTGACGCGCGGAACGCCACCGGAACCGCCTCACGCGGCGTCGAGCGCCGCCGGCGCGCTTCCCCGCGCCTACCGGCCCGCCCCTGTTCCCCCGGCCCCCGCTTCGGCCACTCTAGCCGCAAGGGAACGCGGGACCACAGAGCTTCCCCTACGACCCTCGCGACCCACTCAGCCCCACACGACCCGCCCGCCGAGCGGCCTGGACGGCCTGGACGGTCGGCGGAAGGTCACCGCTCGGGCGTGCCGCGCACCGGGTGGCGGCTGAGGATGGAGACCCGGTTGAACGCGTTGATGGTGATCGCCACCCAGATCACCGCCGAGATCTCGTCGTCGGTCAGCGCCTGGCGGGCGGCGCCGTAGGCCTCCTCCTGCAAGGGGCGGTCGGCGGGCCGGGCGGTGGCCTCCGCCAGGGCGAGCGCCGCGCGCTCCCGCGGCGTGAACAGCTCGGTGTCGCGCCACGCCGGAAGCACGCCCAGGCGCTGCGCGGTCTCGCCGGCCCGCAGCGCGGCCCTGGTGTGCACGTTGAGGCAGAACGCGCAGCCGTTGATCTGCGACACCCGCAGGTTGACCAGCTCCACCAGCGCGCGGTCGAGACCGGCCTCGGCGGCGGCCGCGCGGACGGCCTCGGCGGTCCCGGTCAGCGCCTGGTAGGCCCGCGGGGTCTGCTTGTCGACGAAGACGCGCTGACCGGCCGGCGCCGCTGTCACATCACTCACCTGGACTCCTGGACTCGTTCCGGCGAGCCCGCCGCCCGCCCGCCGCTCGTCGACGTGCCGATAACGTGCACCTGTCCAGGTGCCGCTCTATGCTGGACCATGTTAGTTGAATTTGAAACTTTGGGTGAGTGAGAGGGCGTACCGTGAGCAACACCGAGACCCACCCCGCCGAACTGCTCTGCGGTGCCGAGGCACAGGAACGACCCGGGGCGCCGGAACCGCGCGTGGAGGTCCTGACCCCCCGGGAGGTCCCCCTCGGGGGCCCGCGGGCCATGACCGTACGGCGCACGCTACCGCAGCGGTCCAGGACGCTGATCGGCGCCTGGTGCTTCGCCGACCACTACGGGCCGGACGACGTCGCCGGTACCGGCGGGATGGTCGTCCCCCCGCACCCGCACACCGGCCTCCAGACGGTGAGCTGGCTGTTCACCGGCGAGTTCGAGCACCGCGACAGCCTCGGCACCCACGCGTTCGTACGCCCCGGCGAGGTGAACCTCATGACGGGCGGCCGCGGGATCTCCCACTCGGAGGTGTCCACCGCCCGCGCGACGGTCGTGCACGGCGTGCAGCTGTGGGTGGCCCTCCCGGCGGAACACCGCGACGCCCCCCGCGACTTCCAGCACCACGTGCCGCGCCCGGTCCCGCTGCGCGGATCGCCGGGCGGCGCGGCGGACGGGCCTTCGGCGGACGGGCCTTCGGAGGTGGGCGAGGCCAGGGTCTTCCTGGGCACCCTGGCCGGCGACACCTCGCCGGTCACCACCTTCACCCCCCTGCTCGGCGCCGAGCTCACCCTGCGCCCGCACGCGAGCACCACCCTGGAGATCGACCCGGCCTTCGAACACGGCCTCCTCGTCGACCTCGGCGACGTCCGCATGGCCGGAACCCCCCTGCGCCGTGCCGACCTGGGCTACCTCGCCCCCGGGCACACCACCCTCACCGTCGCCAACACCTCCGGCGCCCCGGCCCGCGTGGTCCTGCTCGGCGGGCCGCCGTTCGGCGAGCAGATCGTGATGTGGTGGAACTTCGTCGGCCGTACCCACGAGGACATCGTCCAGGCCCGCGAGGACTGGATGACGGGCGACCGCTTCGGCACGATCGAGGGCTACGACGGCGACCCGCTGCCCGCCCCCGAGCTGCCGCACACCACCCTGAAGCCGCGCGGCAACGCGCACTGACCTGGGGTTATGCGGTCTTGGTGCTGTTCGGTCAGACCGGTGCGCGTCGCCTCGGCGGTCCGCCCTGCTGGGCACGTCGCCGAGGGCGGGTCGCAGACCGTGGTGCGCGGGGCTGTGGGGCGAGCCGCGAGTCGCGGGTTCGGCCGCCTGTGACCAGGTCTGGCGGTCCTTGTGCTGACCCGATGCTGACTCGTGGAGTTCACCGACCGCAGGTAGTGCTGCCCGTGGTGTCCGCCTGGGACTGTGACCAGGTCGTCCCGTGCTTACCGACCGTGAGCGCGCGCTACCTCTGCGGTCTTCGCGCCCCCTGGCCAGCCCGCGTGACGGTACGCATGTACAGCCCCTTGGGGCCCAGCGCGAGCGCGTACGGCGCCGCTCTGACCCGTCGGCCCGGGACGGGCTCCAGTCGCCACCGGGCGGCGATGGTGGCCAGCGCGAGGGTGGCCTCGGTCATCCCGAAGGAGTCGCCGACGCACTTGCGTGCGCCTGTGCCGAAGGTCAGGTTCGCGCCGCGGGGGATGGATTTCGCTCGCTCGGGCGCCCACCGGTCGGGGTCGAAGCGCTCCGGGTCGGTGTACAGGTCGGCGCGGTGATGTATCTGGTAGGGGCTGACGACGACGTCGGTACCGGCGGGGACGCGCCGGCCGCCGAGTTCTGTGTCGGCCGTGGTGGTGCGGGTCAGCAGCCAGCCGGGCGGATACAGGCGCAGGGTCTCGGTGACGATGTTCCGGGTCACCTCCAGCCGGGGCAGGTCCTCGAAGGCGGCGGCGTCGCCGGTCAGCACCGCGTCGACCTCGGCGTGCAGCCGCTCCGCGACGCGGGGGTGGCCTCCCAGCAGGTGCAGGGCCCAGGCGAGGGCTTTGCCGAGCGTGTCCGTGCTGGCGAAGACGAACGACATGACCTGGTCGCTGATTTCGCTGTCTGACAGCTTCGCTTCCTTCGCCCCGGGGGCGGCGAGGTCGTCCTGGGCTGCGAGCAGCATGGACATCAGGTCGCCGTGGTCGGTGTCGTCGGCTCGGTACTCGGCGACGATACGGCTGATGGTCTGCCGGGACCGGGTGCGCGCGCGGTCGTAGCGGCGCTTGGCGGGGGTGGGGACGGCGTCGGCGGGAGGCGGCAGGAGCATACGCCGGAACACGCCTTCTTCGAGGGTCGCCAGGTCGGTGGCCAGTGAATCCCGCAGCGCGGCGGGCGCGGCGGAGAAGATCGTGGCCGCGGTGGTGCGCAAGCTGATCTTCGTGGTCTCGGCCAGGACGTCGATGGTCCGGCCGGGCTGCCAGGCGCCGGCCACCGCGCGGGCCTGTGCGCTCATCTCCCGCGCGTAGCCGGGCAGGCGCGCGTGGTGGAAGGCCGGCTGGACCAGTCGCCGCTGCCGACGGTGGTCCTTGTGCGGGCAGGTGCCGACGCCGTTGCCCAGGAACTCGCGGCTGCGGTCGAAGAGGAAGCCGCCTTTGTCGAAGGTGCGGTCGTCCACGAGGACCTGGCGGGCGAGTTCGGGGGCGCAGACCACGAGGGCGTCGAAGGGGCCGAGCCGGATCGTGACCATGTCGCCGAAGGCGGGCAGGGAACGCAGGAAGCGCAGCGGGTCGCGTAGGAACCCCAGCGTGTGGCCGAGCAGCGGTAGCGCTCCCGGCGCGGTGACGAAGGTGTGGCCGGCCTGTGTCACGGGGCCTCCAGGCGCCGCTGGGACGGGGCCGCGCCGTCGTCGGCCGCGCGGGGTGTACCGGGCAGGTCCCTCCACCAGGCGATCGAGGGAACGTCCAGCCGGTCCGCGGCGGGTGCGTCGCAGGCGCGGCGGGCAGGGGAGATCCGGATGACGGGGCCGCCATGGGGGATGGTGTGGCGGGGGCAGGCCGCGGCCCAGTGGAGGTGTCCGCTGATCATGGACGCGAGGTTCGCGAGGTGGCCGGCCGGCGCGGGGCCCGCGGTCTCGCCCAGCCGGTCGTACAACCGCAGCCAGTGCGCCAGCACCTGGTCGCGCAGGGACACGGCCTGGGCGAGGGCCTGGGCGGGACCGGCGCCGGTGGCGCGGGCGAGGACGTCGGGCAGGTTGTTGACGTCGACGGCACCGTCGCGACGGTCCTTGGCGTAGCCGCAGATGTCGTTGTCGAAGCCCAGGATGAGGCTGGTCATCTCCGTCAGGGCCCGTACCTCCGGTCGGTCCAGGTCCGCGAGCGCCGGTTCGACGCCGTCCACGGCGGCGGCGAGGTCCGTGAGCGGCAGCACCCAGGTGGTGGCGAGCCGGTTCTGTACGTAGGTGTCCAGGTCGGGCGGCAGACGGCGGGCGTTGTTCGTGCTCTCGCGCACTTCGGCGGCGAGGGTGGCGCGGAAGTCCCGTACGATCCGCGCGGCCAGTGCCGGGGACGCCACATGTGTGAGGCGCCGGCCGATGTCGTGGAGAGCTCGGACCGGTGGGTCGGCCGGTTCGGCGAGCGGGCCGGGGCCGAGCGCGCGGGACAGCGCCGACGCGTAGTGCGCGAAGTCGTCGGGCCGGCCGCGCAGCCGTCCGTCGTCGTTCAGATCGTCGATGACGAACGTCGCGGTGAGCAGGATGGCCAGGGTCTGGGCGCCGGTGAGGGTGGCACGCGGGACGAAACGGGCCGCAAGGCCCGCGATGTCCGTACGGGCCAGGCGGGCGATCTCGTCGCGGCCTACGGCAAGTCGGTGACGGACGCTCCATTCGAGCTGGAACTCGGTGATCGAGGCGCGCTGCGGGTGGATCCGGCTGGGCAACGGGCACCACAGCGAGGGTATCGAGGACGAACCGCGCGGCGGCTGGTCCATGGGTACTCCCTTCCTGGCCGTCGGCCCTCAGTCGCGGTCGGCCGACGGCGGGCGAGGCCGCGACCGGGGCGACCGGGATCGGGCCGGCGCGGCTGAGCGAGTCGGTTGCGCGGTGCGCGCGGCTGGTGACGGGTTCAGGCCCTGGCGGCGGGCGCCCCGGCCGCGGGCGGGCCCCGCAGGAGGTCGATGAGTCCGCGGCAGGTCAGGGCGTGTGCCTGGGACGGCACGTCGGTCAGGAACGGCCGCGGGCCGCACATGGAGGGGTCCGGCTCGGTCCAGGTGCCGTCGTCCCGTTGGCTGTCGATCAGGAAGCGGGCGGCCCGCGCCCGCGCCTGCGGTGTGCCGGTGCCGCAGCGGGTGAGAACGGTCGCGGCGAGGCCCGTCGCCGCCGGGCTGGACCTGCTCCCGCCCGGGAACGCGGGCCAGCCGCCGTCCCTGTTCTGAGCGGACGCCAGGGCCCTGGCCTCGGCGCGGGCCTCGGCGGTGTGCCAGCCCACCGCGGGGCTGATCTCCGCGGCCGGGTAGCCGGGGAAGACGTACCAGTCGGCGGTCCAGCCGCCGGCACCGCGGTGCTGCCGCCGAAGCCAGCGAGCCGCCGGCGTGACGTCGACCTCCTCGGGGCCGTGGGCGCGTATTCCGGCGACCATGTGCGCGACAGTGTCCTGGGCCACGGTGTCACGGGCGGTGGTCCATGTGGTCCATAGTCCCCGGTCGTCCTGGTGGTCGCGCGCGTAACCGGCGGCGGCCGGCCACGCCCGGCGGCCCTGGCCGGTGCCGGCCAGGGCGAGCAGCGTGCTCCCCGTGGTGTCGGCGTCGCAGGCCAGACCGTTGCCGGCGATCGCCGCCGACACGCTTCCCCACCCTCCCTGCGGGGACTGGGCGCGGGCGAGGAAGTCCAGCGCCCTGGGCCGGGCGCGGGTGTCGAAAACGGAGTGGCCGCGCAGGCAGCGGACCATGAGGCCGGTGTCCCAGATGTCGAACGTGGTGAACCGCCACGTCCCGTCCGTGTGCTGGTCCGCCAGGAGCCTGCCCGTGCAGCCACGTGTGGCAGCCCGTCCCGGTGCGACCAGGGCCAGCGCCAGGCAGGCCGTGGCGGCGACCAGCGGCATGGCGTGGAACGAGCCGTCCGCGGCCTGCTCGGCGGTCAGCGCGGCAACGGTGTCGCCGTCCACCGGCAGGCCGACAGCGTGCCCGGCGATCAGCTTGGCGGACAGGAGCTGGGCTCGGTGCCAGCCCGTCAGGGAAGCGCCGCCCTCGGGACCGAGGGCCGCTGTGGCGTGGGCGTGGAGTTCGCGCGGGGAGCAGTTCGGCGCGCCCGCGGCCACGCCGATCGTGTGCAGAAGCATCAGGCGACGCCTGTGGGCGGCGCCGGCGCGCGGCAGAGCGGGCATGGCGGGAGGAACTGCGGGATTGAGGGCGAGGGCACGGAACCACTCGTCCGCCGCCGCCGTGAAGGCGTCGTGCCGTTGGGGTTCGGCCTGTCGCAGCCACGCGTGCGCACGGTCCTGGTGCGGGCAGCCGCATCCCGCCTTGGCCAGGGCGAGGGGCACGACGGCGTTCTCCAGGATGCGGGGCTGCGCGGGTGTCGCCCACGAGCCGTCTGACCGCTGCGTTTCCAGGCTGGCGGCAGCGGCCCGGTCGAGGCAGCGCCGCGTCGCGCGGGCCGGCTCCGGCGTTTCTCCCAGAGCGTGGTGTGAATGACGGAGGCTGCTCATGACGGCTCCTTGGCAGCGCGGGCGAAAGCCGTGGGATGTCCGATGGGGAAGCCGGAGGAAGGGCCGGTTCCGCGGTGCCGTGCCAGAGCGGAGGCGGCGCCGGGAATCCGTACGGTCTCGAAAAGGCGGGGCGCAACCGCTGGGACCGGGCCTCGGTGACCAGGGCCGCGCGGATCGCGGACCACAGCCGACTGGCGCGCGGATGCGGCTTGACCACGTGGTAGCCCGTCCGAGGAGGCGCCGTACCCGCACGACCTGGCGCGGGTGCCCGCTCGCCCGGGCCGCCTCTCGGCTCGCGGTGCGGTGGCACGGCCCGCGCGCGTTCCCTCCAGGGACGGTGTCGGACGGGGGACAGACCGGGATCACCATGGCGTACGCGCATCCTCGCAACAGGCCGGTAGCCGCCGACCGCCCCGGGGACGGCGCGGAGACAGTCGGCGGTCTGGTGCCCATCAGCACACCGCGGCCGGACGGGAGCGGGGAACGCGACGGAGGCGCGTACCGGGTGAACGTGCTGAACACCGCCGTCCCCGCCGGGGCGGTATCGAAGGCGGCGGCGAGGTCTTCCACCCGGACGCACGGGGCTACGGGTCGCCGATCAGCTCGCCGGGGCTCAGTGGCTCAGAGCCGGCAGCGGCGGTCAGGCTTGCGTCGATGTGGCCTTCCCCGACCAGGGCCTCGTGCCCTGCGCGACTCGAAGGCCACCTCCGCGTCCGGCTCCTCAACGTCCGGGGCTCGCGCGGTTGCCCGTCCGCACTCCGCCCACCGGTCGCGCTGCAAATCCTCCAGCTCCCCGCGCACGGTCACCCGCCCGCCAGGGCCGCCCGCCAGCTCGGCACCGCCGGTTTCCAGTCGAGCGCCTGCCGCGCGCGGTCGTTGGCCGCGCCCCGCAGGGCCGTGAGCTGGTACGCGGTGAACCAGCCCAGCAGCCGCTCGGCCAGCTCCGCGGGCAGGGTCCGGGGCGCGGGCGCGCCGAGCAGGCGGGCGTACTCGGGCAGCCACACCGCCGCCTCGGCCGGGTCGTCGTCGGTCACGTTGAACACCCCGTCCGCCGCCGCTTCGACGGCGGCCACCGCGGCCCGAGCGGCGTCCTCGACGTGCAGGAACGAGGTGACCCCGGCGGCGGTCTCCGGCAGGGGCAGCCTGCCGCGGGCCACCGCGCCGCCGAGCCGGCCGGCCCGGTCGTAGAGGGTTCCGGGCCCGTACAGGGTGCCGTAGCGCAGCACGGTGCCGGGGAGGTCCGGGGCGCCGAGCACCTGGCGTTCCAGGTCGGCGACCGCGTCCACGGTGCGCGCCCAGCCGGGGTCCGGCGCGTCGAGGTAGAGGGCGGCGTCCTCGGTGAGCACCCGGCCGCCGTGCGGAGCGGTGGCGAAGGCGATGCTCTGCGCCACGATCCGGGCGGCTCCGGCCGCCCTGGCCGCGGCGATCAGGTGCGCGGTGCCCTCGGTGCGCAGCCGGGCCGTGTGCGCGAGGTCGTCCGGCGTACCGGCGCGCAGCGCGGTCAGCTGGTGCACCACCACGTCGGGCCGGGCCGGCGGCACGGCCGCGCGTACCGCCGCGCCGTCCAGCGCGTCGGCCACCACGACGCCGTCCAGGTCCAGCCCGGCCGCCCGGGACGGGTCCCGTACCAGCGCGGTGACGTGGTGGCCGCGGGCGCGCAGGCGCGGGACCAGTGCGCGGCCGACGCGTCCGGTGGCGCCGGCGAGCAGGACACGCATCGTCAGCCCCCGTCCGCCGGGTCCGCCACCCGCATCAGCAGCCGGCACGCGGAGTCGCCGTCCCGCAGGCAGGCGGTGGCGCAGTTGCGGGTGAGCCGCACGCCCAGGCCCTCGGACCAGCCGGCGTGGATGTCGGTGCACGGGCAGGCGTAGCCGTCGAGCGAACCGGCCATGCGGACCATGGTGACCGCGAAGTTCTGCCGCATGGTCAGCTCGATCTCCCCGCTGTCCAGCACCGCCGTGCCGCCGTCGCGCAGTTCGCTGGGGAACATCCACTCGGAGCACAGGTCGTAGCGCAGGCGCAGCTCCTCCAGGTCGGCGGCGGGCCGGCCGCCGAACTCGCGGGCGATCCGCCGGCCGGCCTGGACGGCCACGTGCCGCATGGCCTCGGCGTTGATCTCGTTGGCCGCCGCGTGCCCGAACCTCCGGGCCACTCCCTGGTACCAGCGCGCGTCGTGCGCCCACCACTGCCGGTACACGTCCATGGGCCGCGGGCGGACGCCGCCGCGGTCGCCGGTCGCGGTCATCGTGGCGCCCCGCCGAACTCCCCGGCGGCCACCCGGGCCCGGAAGCGTTCGCGCATCTCGCGCTTGAGCACCTTGCCGGTGGCGCCCTTGACGACGTCGGCGGCGGCCATCCGCAGCGCTCCGGCCAGCGGCGGGAGGCCGCCGGCCGCCAGCACCCGGTTGACCTCGGCCGTCCAGCGGGCGTCGTCCCACTCCGCCGCGCCGGCGCCGACCTGGAGCAGGGCGTAGGCGTCGGCCAGCCCGTCGCCGTCCCAGTCCGCGCGTACGCCCTCGGGCGCGACCGCCACCACCGTGCAGTCCTCCAGCGCGGGCAGTTCGCGCAGCAGCAGTTCCTCGGTGCGGGTGCTGAACACGATGCCCGCGGCGGTGCGGACGGCGTCCGGCGCGCGGTCCAGGTGGTAGAAGTTGCCGTCCTCGTCCCGGTAGGCCAGGTCGCCGGTCAGCCAGTAGCCGCCGAGCCGCAGGCGGTGGAAGGTCAGCGAGTCGTTCCAGTAGCCAGGGGTGAGCGTGGGGGAGCGGACGCCGAGCCGGCCCACCTCGCCGGGCGGCAGCGGGGTGCCGTCCTCGGCGAGCACCGCCGCCTGGGCGAAGCTCATCGGCTTGCCGACGCGGCGCGCGAACGCCGACCCGCCGGGCCGGTGCCCGTTGTGGAAGATCGAGTAGCCGGTCTCGGAGGAGCCGAGCCCGTCGGTGAAGACCGATCCGGCGACCCGGCGCCGCTTCAGGTCCCGGCCGATCGTCTCGTGGCTGCCCTGCGCGATCAGCTTGCCGATGTGCGCCTCGTGCGCCGCGTCCCCGGTGTTGTACCAGGCCTCCACGCTGGCCAGGTCGCGGGCGGCGAGGTCGTGCGCGGCCATCTCCCCGTACGTCCCGGCGAACGCGAACACCGTCGTGGGACGGAAGGACTCCATGGCGTCCAGCACGTCCGCGCCCCGCTGGCTGGACAGCATCATCACCGGCGAGCGCAGCAGGAAGCCGAACATCATGACCGACACCGCGGCGTTGTGCGAGCCGGGCAGCGCGACCAGCAGGCGGCCCATCGCCGTGCCGACCGACAGCCTCAGCCGGTGCAACTGCGCGTACAGCAGGGTCTGGTGCGTGTGCGGGACGGCCTTGGGCATGCCGGTGGTGCCCGAGGAGTGCGAGATGATGATCGGGTCGGTGTCGTGGTGGGCGTACGGGTAGCCCGGGGGCAGGGGCTCGCGGTCCTGCGCGCGGATGTCGGCCGCGGTCACGCAGAAGCCCAGGCCCAGCTCCTCCCGGCCGGGGGCCAGGACCGGGTGGTGGGCCTGGTCGGTGAGGGCGCCCACCGCGCCCTGGCGGCGTACGTACTCGCGGGCGATCTCCGGGCGGAGGTTGCCGTTGACGAAGGACGGGATCGCGCCCAGCGACGTCAGCGCGAGGAAGTTGACCGCGAACTCGGTGCTGGACCAGGTGTGGATCGCGACCGGGTCGCGCGGCCGGACACCCTGCGCGTGGTACCAGCCCGCGTAGGTCTCGACGGCCTCGTGCAGCTCGCCCAGGGTCAGCACGGTGGGCCGGGTGCCGTCCGGGGCCTGCCAGGTCCCGTCCGTCCACAGCACCGGCTCGTCCATCGGCCGGCCGTACGCCTTCAGCCGGTGGATCACGTTCCCGGCGCCCAGGGCGGCGTCCTCGATGATCCGCGCGCGTTCTTCCTTGGTGATCACGGTGTCGTCCCTTGGGTTCGGGCGGCCAGCTCGGCCAGGCCGCGGAGATTGCCGTACTCGGTGCGGGAAGTGGACAGGGCGTCGAGGGGCGGGTCGAGGGGCGGGGAGTGCAGCAGGGAGTGCAGCGGGTCGCCGCGGTCGAGCACGATCGCCACGGCCCGCTCCGCGGCGGGCGGGCCGGTGCCCATCTCGCGGTGCGCCGCCGCGGTGCGCCCGGTGGCGGCCAGTTCGACCCCGACGAGCACGACCCGGTCCAGCTCCTCGTCCTCCAGCAGCAGTTCCCCGGTGGCCAGCAGGGCGTCGGCGAGGTCGCCGGTGGCGGACAGTGCCAGCAGGGGGCCGGTGACGGCGAAGTCGCAGCTGAGCCGGCCGAGGACCGCGTTCGGAGTGCTCTGCATGAACAGCAGCGGATGGTGCACCCGCCCGGCGGCGAGCAGTCGGCTGCCGGCGTCGAGGGTCGCGGCGTCGCCCATCGCGGAGGCCAGGACCAGCGCGGTCCGGGAGCCGTCGCCCGGCCGCGCGCTCAGGGCGCGCGCGACGGCCTGGTGCACCAGCGGGCTGAAGGCGGACTCCACGAAACCGGGGACCGGCGGCGGGTCGGCGTCGGATACGGCGGCGATCACGCCCGCTCCAGGACCAGCGCGGTGTGGGTGCCGCCGAACGCGGCGTTGACGGTCATCGCCCGGCGGATCTCGGCCCTGCGCGGCCGGTTCGGCACGTAGTCGAGGTCGCACAGCGGGTCCGGCGCGGTGAATCCGGCGGTGGGCGGCAGGACGCCGTCCCGCAGGGCGAGCAGGGTGATCACGAGTTCCACCACTCCGGAGGCCTCCAGCAGGTGTCCCGTCGTGCTCTTCGTCGAGCTGACCGGGACGGCGTCGGCGTACGGGCCGAAGACCTCGCGCAGCCCCCGCGTCTCGGCGGGGTCGTTGTGCCTGGTCGCGGTGCCGTGCGCGTTCACGTAGTCGATGCGCGGGCCGCCCGCGCGGCGCAGGGCCCGGCCGGCGGCGGCGGCCAGTCCGGCGCCCTCCGGATGCGGGCGCGCCACGTGGTGGGCGTCGGCCGCGGCGCCCCAGCCGGTCAGCGCGCCGAGCGGGCGTGCGCCCCGGCGCCGGGCGCTGTCGGCCGACTCCAGCACCACGGCGGCGGCCCCGTCCCCGAGCAGCAGCCCGCTGCGGTCGGCGCAGAAGGGCCGCACCGTCCCGTCGGTGGAGAGCGCGAAGCCGGAGCCGAACTTGGCCAGGTTCTCCTCCTCCACCAGGTACGCGCCCGCGCAGACCGCGGTGTCGGCCCGGCCGGAGGCGATCAGCGCGCAGGCGTGCAGGACCGCGGTGGCCGAGGCGACGCACGCGCCGGTGAACGCCAGCCGGGGGCCGCGCACCCCGAGCGCGTCGGCCAGGGCCTCGGCCTGCCAGGCGGGGACCGTACGGGCGACGCCGCCCGCCGCGCCGTCCGTATCCTCCGCGTCCTCAGGGGAGCCGCCGGACGCGGAGCCGCCGGACGCGGCGGCGCGCCAGAACCGGGTCAGGCCGGTGAAGTCGCCCGCGGTGCCCACCAGCACGGCGGCCCGCGCGCCCGCCGGCAGTCCGGCCATGCCGACCGCGGCCCCGGCGGTCTCGGCCAGCACCTCGTGGAGCGGGGCGGCCGGGCCGTGGGTGGCCGCCATGTCCGTACGGTACGGGCCGGTGTCGAAGCGGGTGACCGGCGCGAACGCGGGACGCCCGTCGAACACGCCCGCCCGCAGCGCGTCCGCCCCGGTGCCGAACGCCGTCCGCACCCCGAACCCGGTCAGCAGCACCTCACGGCTCGCACCGCTCACGGCCGCCCGCCCACGTCCGCCGGGCCCGCCAGGGCCGCCAGGTGGTCCGTGATCCGGCGCACCGACGTGAAGTCGGCGAAGTGGGCCGCGTCCGGTTCGACCACCAGCCCGTACCGCAGCTCCACCTGGTGCAGGAACCACAGCAGCCCGAGCGAGTCCAGTGCGAACTCGGCGTCGTCGTCCAGCTCGGACGGCAGGTCGGAGAAGACCTTCGGGTCGGACAGCAGCTCCCGCACCGCCATGGCGGTGATCCGTTCCCCGGCCCCGTATTCCGCGGTCATGCCCTGGCGCCCCGCGCCACGACGTCGCCGATCAGGTCGCCCAGCTTCATCGCGCCGACCGGTTCGATGTCGGTGTCCGGGAACTCCACGCCGAACCGGCGCTCCAGACGCAGGGTCAGCTCGATCAGGCTCAGCGAGTCGAGGTCGATCCCGCCGGCGCCCAGCGGGCTGTCGTCGGTGATCTCGTCCGTGTCGAGCGGGAGGTTCATGTCCTCGGTGATCGTGCTGAGCACGAACGCGCGGATCTCCTTCTGCAAAGCCGTCTCCATGGGAAAAGCCCTTCTGTGCCGGGGGGTGGACGCGGTCTCGCGGCCGGTGGGATCGGTCAGCGGTCGGGGGCCAGGGCGAGCAGGGCGTCGCGGCGCCGGACGAGCTTGCCGTTGGAGGTGCGGGGCAGGTCCGGCAGGATGCGGACGGCCCGGGGCACCTTGTAGTCGGCCAGCCGCTCGCGGCACCAGCGCAGCAGGTCCCCGGCCGAGGGACCGCCGTCGGCCCGGGTGGACACGTACGCCTCGGTGACACCGGCGTGCACGACCACGGCGCCGGTGACTCCGGGGTGCCCGCGCAGCACGGTCTCCACCTCGCCCAGGTCGAGCTTGAGGCCGCCGACGACCACCAGCGAGTCGCCGCGGCCCAGCAGCCGTACGGCGCCGTCGGGGGCCAGCTCGGCCCGGTCGTACGTGCGCAGCCAGCCGTCGGCGTACCGGTCGCCGCCGGGCGGCAGCAGGTACGGCGAGCCGTCGGGCAGCCGGACCTCCAGTTCGCCCGCGCGGATCCGCAGCCGCACGCCGGGGGCCGCCCGGCCGACCGAGGGCCGCGCGGCGCCGCTCACGTCCATCGCGACGACGCCGGTCTCGGTGGTGCCGTACGACTCGCCGACGCCGACGCCGAACCGTTCGGCGAACCGCGCGGCGGTCTCGGGCGGCATGATCTCGCCGCCGGAGACCGCCGCCCGCAGGGCGGGCAGGGCGGGCAGCTCGCGGGCGGTGCTCAGCAGCTCGTAGTGGAACGGCGTGCCGAACACGACGTGCACGTCGTGCCGCGCGGCCGCGGCCAGCATGTCCCGGGCCGACCCGTGCCGCGCGAAGACCACCGTGACGCCCGCGGCCAGCGAGTGCAGCAGTCCCGCGATCAGGCCGAAGCTGTGCGCGGTGGAGCTGAGCAGCAGCACCCGCTCGCCGCGCGCCGGCATGCCCTCGATCCGGGTGAACCGCTCGACCTCCGCCGCCAGCGAGTCCGCGGTCCGCCCGATCACCTTGGGCAGGCCGGTCGAGCCCGAGCTGAACTGCACGAGCCGGTGACCGGTGGCCGCGGCGCGGCCGTCCGCGCACCGGGTGGTGACCAGCTCGTACCGGGCCCGGAAGCCCAGGGACGGCCTGCCGGCGAGGCCGGCGGCGACCAGGTACTGCGGGCGGCACAGCGCGCGCAGGCCGTCGACCTCGGCGTCCTTGAGCCGGTGGTCGACCAGCATCACCTGGGCGCCCAGCCGCCACAGCGCGAGCAGCGCCTCGAACTGCGTGCAGCTCGGGGGCACCCGCAGCATCACCGTGTGCCCCTCGCCGATGCCGTGCCCGGCGAACACCGCCGCCTCCGCGGACACCGCGTCCCGGACCTCCGCGCGGCTGTGCGTGCCGTCGTGGTGGACGAGGCAGGGCGTCGCGCCGGGGTGGGCGTCGAGCAGCCGGCCGACGAGGTCCCGCATGCCGCCGGCCATCAGGTCTCCTTGCAGAACTCGCCGATCGGCAGGCCCACGTGCCGCTGGTCCGTGGCCAGATGGCCCAGCAGCTCGTCGCCCTGCCGCAGCTCGGTGACGTTGAGGACCTTGCCGCCGGGGCCGAGCACCCGTACGTGCCAGTCGTCCTGCACGGTCAGGCTCACCACGACGCCCCCGGCCGACCGCGCGGTGATGGTCAGCAGCGGACGGGACTCCAGCTTGGCCCGGCCGACCACCACCCGGCGGGTCCTGCCCTCGGCGTTGACGGCCAGGGCCGTGCTGCCGGAGCGCAGCTCGCTGAGGTAGTTGGTCCGGTTGTCCGGGCCGAGCACGTAGGAGTGCAGGGCTCCGGCGTTGACCCGGAACGGGCGGGTGGGCATGTACGGCAGCGGATGGGTCTCGCTGCAACACAGGATGAAGCCGGTCGAGTACGAGCCGACCAGGATTCCCTCGTCCTCGGCGAAGTGCGTGCAGGTGTCCACGCACACCCGGTCGCCGAGCCCGTGGTGCTCGACGCGGTCGACGGTCAGGGTGGTCAGCTCCAGCGGCGGCGAGCCGGCCTCCAGCAGCCGGGCCAGGGCGAAGACCTCGGACGCGTCGGCGGGGGCGAACAGGATTCCGTCCGAGCCGCGCTCCAGCACGTCCAGCACGACCGCCGCCTCCGCCAGGTCGGCGCAGGCGGTGACCAGCTTGCCGGGGGAGCGGTCGGCGGCGGCGAGCACGATCTCCAGGGGGATCTTGGTGGGGTCGGCGAACCGGACGACGGTGTAGGGCAGCGTGACCGCGGCGGCGCAGGCCAGCCGCAGCGTCCGGTCGTCGTGGACGTCGACCCAGCCGACGGCGTCGGGGCCGAGGTCGTGCAGCCCGTCCTCCGCGGCCACCACGGTGGGGGTGACGCCGTGGACGGTCGGGGGCAGTGCCGCCAGGAGTCCCTCGTCGTCGGAGAGCACGCCCCGTATCCGGGCGTGGACGGCGGCGTCCACGATGGACTCCAGCCGTGGCTGCGGCACGGCCCGGACGTCGATCCATGCGAACTTCATGCGGCACCTGTCGCGATCGTCGGGTGGTGGGGGGCCGGGGTCTCCACGGCGTGCACGACCGCGGCGAGGCGGGCCGTCAGCGAGCCGGGCGAGGGCGAGGAGAAGATCCGGCGGCCGACCGCCAGGCCCCGGCAGCCGGCGAGCATCAGCGAGGTCCCGTAGCCGATCAGGTCGGAGCCGTCGGGCGGGCCGCCGGCGGCGAGGACCGGGAGGGGGCAGCTGTCCACCACCTCGGACATCCGGTCCGGCGGCACCGTGACCGAGGTCTTGACCAGGTCGGCGCCGAGATCCGCGGCGATGTTGACCGCGTGCGCGAGGAACGCCGGGTCGTGCGGGTCGGCGATCCGCGGTCCCCTCGGGTAGACCATCGCCAGCAGCGGCATGTTCCAGGCGTCGCACGCGGCGGCCACGGCGCCGAGGTCGGACAGCTGCCGGTGCTCGGTGTCCGAGCCGAGGTTGACGTGCACGCTCACCGCGTCCGCGCCCAGCCGCAGGGCCTCCTCGACGTCGCCGACGAGCACCTTGGCGCGGGGGTCGGCGGCGTGCCTGGTCCCGGCGCTCAGGTGCACCACCAGGCCGCAGTGGCGCAGGACCTCCGGGGCGAGGGTGCGGGCCCGGCCCTTGTGCACGACGACCGCGTCGGCGCCGCCGTCCACCAGGGCCCGGATCAGACCGTTCCAGCGGGCCTGCGGCACGACCGGCCCGTCGGAGACGCTGTGGTCGAGCGGGACGAACAGATATCTTCCGTCGCCTGCCGCCGAAAGCCTTCGCATGCGGAGCGATTTCCCGATATCGGCCATTTTCCGGATCAGCCTCTCCAACGGGATGGGCTGCGCTTCGTGATCACGCAGCCAGAATGGCACGCCCCGGTCCTGCCAGGCAGATATCGGGCACCGATAACTCTGCGGTTATGCGGCTCTGAGAACTTTCTGAGATTTCTCTGCCAGGCTGTTCGATGCGCTATCCAGCCGGATCCGGGACCGCGTTTTTCGAGGAGACTGGTGTGACCGCTTCAACCGACCGGGTACGCGTCTCGATCGCCTTTCACGGCGGGCGCGGACACACCGCCCGGCTGGCCGAGGCCGTGCGCGCCGGCGCGGGACAGGTCCCGTACGCCGAGGTCACCGAGGTCCAGGTGGACCGGATCACCGGCCCGCAGTGGCATCAGCTCGACGACGCCGACGCGATCGTTTTCGGCGCGCCGACGTACATGGGTACGGCATCGGGGGCCTTCCACACCTTCGCCGAGGCGAGCGGCAAGCGGTGGTTCACCCGCAAGTGGCAGGACAAGCTGGCCGCGGGTTTCACCAACTCGGGATCGATGGCGGGAGACAAGTCCGGCACCCTGGGCTATTTCGCCACCCTCGCCGCGCAGCATGGCATGACGTGGGTCAACCTGGGCCTGGCTCCCGGCTGGAACTCCGCCACCGGAAGCGAATCCGACCTGAACCGGCTCGGTTTCTTCCAGGGCGCCGCCGCGCAGTCGAACGTGGACGACAGGTCGGGCACGGTGCGCGCGTCGGACCTCGCCACCGCGGAACACCTCGGGCGCCGGGTCGCGGAACTCACCCGGATCGTCGTCGCGGGCAGGCGAGCGCTCCAGCCGTGACCGTCTCCGCACCGGCCGTACCCGCCGACGGCGAACGGGACCCCGCCGGAGCCGGCGCCGCCCGGCAGTGGCGGATCGTCGCCGTGGCGGTCCTCGCCCAGACGCTGGTCCTGCTGGACAACACGGTCCTCAACATCGCCATGGAGACCCTCGCCGACCCGGTGCGCGGGCTGGGGGCCGGCTCGTCGGACCTGGCCTGGGCCGTCGCCTCGTACTCGCTGGTCTTCGCCGCGGGCAGCTTCGCCGGCGGCGCCCTCGCCGACCGCTACGGACCGCGCCGCACCCTGATCGCCGGACTGGCGGTCCTGGCCGCCGCCTCCCTGCTGGCCGCCCGCTCGCCGAACGTCACGGCGCTCGTCGTCACGCGCGGGGCCATGGGCGCGGGCGGGGCGCTGATCACTCCCGCGACGCTGGCGCTCGTCACCCGGCATACCTCGCGGGCCGTCCGGACCAGGGCGATCGCGGTCTGGGCCTCCTCCGGCGGGGCGGCCGTCGCGCTCGGGCCGGTGGTCGGCGGGGCGCTGCTGGCGCACTTCTGGTGGGGCTCGGTGTTCCTGCTCAACCTGCCGGTGGCCGCGGTGTGCCTGGCGGGCGCCGCGTTCTGGGTGCCCGAGGCGCGCCACCCCGGGGGCAGGGTGCTGGATCTGCCGGGCCTGGCGCTGTCCGTGCTGGGCCTCGGCCTGACGGTGTACGGCGTCATCCAGGGCGGCCGCAGGCCCGGCTGGTCGAGTCCGGTCGCGCTCGTACCCCTGGCCGCCGGCCTCGCGCTGCTGGCCCTGTTCGTGGTGGTGCAGCGCCGCCGGGCCCAGCCCTCCCTCGACGTGACGCTGTTCGCCGAGCCGCGGTTCGCGGGCGGCAGCGTGACCCTCCTGCTGCTGTTCCTCGGGCTGGCGGGACAGCTCTTCTCCTGCGCCTTCTACCTCCAGGGCGTACGCGGTCTGTCGCCGCCCGCGGCCGGCGCGGTGATGGCGTCCGCCGCGGGCGGCATCGTCCTGGGCAACCAGGTCTCCCCCGCGCTCACCCGGCTGCTGACCGTCCGCTGGAGCGCGGCCGCGGGCATACTCCTCACCAGCGCCACGTTCGCCGGCTTCCTGTTCTTCGACGCCGAAACCCCGGTGGCCTGGCCCGTGCTGACGCTGTTCGCGCAGGGCGCCGGCGTCGGGCTCGTGGTCGCGCCGATGACCACGGAGATGATGGCGGCCCTGCCGCCGCGGTACACCGGCGCCGGCGCGGCCGTCGCCGCCGCGGCCCGGCCGGTGGGCAGCACGCTCGGGGTCGCGGTGCTCGGCTCGGTGCTCGCCACCGCCTACCGCCGCGCGGTCCGCCCCGCGCTCGACGGCCTGCCGCCGGCGAGCCGGAGCCGGGCCCTGGACTCCGCCGAGGCCACCCGGGCCCTGGCGCGGAAGCTGGACCGGCCCGACCTCCTGGCCGCCGCGAACCGGGCCTATCTGCACGCCATGTACGTCACCGCCGTCTGGACGGCGCTGCTGTCCCTGATCGGTGCCGTGCTCGTCATCGGGTACTTCCGGCCGCGAGAACCGACGTTGGGGGCACAACGTGGACATCGGACTGCGCCACCTGCGGATCCTGCTGACGGTGGCTGAGTCGGGCAGCATCAGCCGCGCGGCCGCCACGCTGAGCATCGCGCAACCCGGGCTGACCGCCCAGCTCCGGCGCATCGAGCAGGAGTTCGGCGGGTCGCTGTTCCGCCGCCGCCCGGACGGCGTCGTCCCGACCGAGCTGGGCGTGCACGTGCTGGGCCGGGCCAGGGAACTGCTCGACGGGTTCGGCGACCTGCTGTCCACGGCCAGGGCACTGGCCCGGTCGGCCGAACCGGCGCAGGCCGTCGCGCTGGGCGGGGTGGACAGCCCCTGGGTGCCGGTGGTCGCCTCGGCCGTACGGGACCGGCTGCCGCACTCCGAGCAGGTGACGTACCTGGAGCCCCGCTCCCAGGACGTGCTGGAGCTGCTGCGCACCGGCAAGGTCGCGCTCGCGGTGGTCAGCGAGTTCCCGGACGTAGCGCCGCCACCGGTGCGCGGCTTCGGGACGCGTCAGCTCGGTACGGAGCCGGTGCTGATCGGCCTGACCCCCGGGCACCGGCTCGCCCACCGCAAGCTGATCACTCTCGAAGAGCTGGCCGAGGAGACCTGGGTCGCGCCCGGGGACCGCTCCGACGGCCTCGGCCTGAGCCTGCGGATCGCCTGCGAGCGGGCCGGGTTCACGCCCCGCTTCCGCTACTTCGGCGCCGACCAGGCCACCGCCGCGGCCATCGTGAGCGCGGAGGACGTGGTCGGCGTCTTCACCGCCCCGGGCGGGTACTACCCGGGGATCACCGTGAAGCCGGTGGCGGGCGGGCGGCTCTGGCGCCGGACCTGGCTGGCCTGGACCCCCGGTTCGCCGCTGGCCGCGATCGCGGAGAGCCTCGACGTCGACGCCCACGCGCTGGCGGGGCGGCTCGCGGGCGCCGTGAACGCGGACACGCCCGGTGCCCGCTGGGACCGTCCGGTGCACCGGGCCGCGTGGTGACGCGGAACGCCCGGTGCCCGCAGGCGGCACACCTGGCCGACGCCCGGGAGACGCCGGAGCCGGGGGACGCCCGGGCCGGGGACGCCCGGGCCGGGGACGCCTGTCCGACGCCCGGGCCGGGGAGCCTGTCCGACGCCCGGGAGACCGGGGCCCCTCAGCGCCGGGACACGCCCAGACGCCGGCCGCTGCCCGTACCCACGCTCGCCGCGCCCGTCCGCGCCGCCGGCAGCTCCACGGTGAACAGCGCGCCCTCCCCGGGCCGCCCGCGGGCGGTGATCCGCCCCCGATGGGCCTCGATCACCTCGCGGGCCAGCGCCAGGCCGAGCCCGAACCGCCTGCCCTGGCCGGTGGCGCCGCGGGCGAACCGCTCGAAGAGGCGCTCGGCGTCCTGCGGGGCGAACCCCACGCCGGTGTCCCGTACGGACAGCGTCACCGTGCCGGACACCGGGGCGTGGACCGTCACCGTGACCTCACCGCCGGGCGGGGTGTGGCCCAGCGCGTTGTCCAGCAGCGCGGCGATCACCCGGCGCAGGGCCGACGCCGTGCCCGTCACCACGTGCCGTCCGGGCCCGCACCGCAGGTGCACGGCGACGCCCACCGACAGGGCCCGCGCGTCCTCCGCGGCCACCGCCTCCGCGGCGAGCGCCGCGAGGTCGACCGGCTCCCGGGACCGGGGCGAGCGGGACAGCTGCGCGGACAGCAGGAGGTCGTCGATGACGTCGCCGAGCTGCCGGGTCCCGGTCACCAGGCGCTGTATGTCCGCGGAGAGCTGGTCGGGCGCCGCCGTGCCGCACCGCCGGGCGAGCAACTGGGCGCGGGTGTGCAGCTGGGTCAGCGGGGTCCGCAGCTCGTGGCTGGCGTCCGCGACGAACCGCCGCTGCCGTTCCAGCGCCTCGGTCAGCGGGGTCATCGCGCGCCGCGCGATCCGGCCGCTGGCGACGGCGACGAGCAGCAGGCCGAGCGACTCGGCCGCCCCGAAGGCCAGCAGCAGATGCCTCCGGTCGGCACGCTGGAACCTCTCGCCGTACGCCGCCTGGACGACCAGGGAGCCGCGCCGCGCGGTCCGCACCGTGTAGTGCTGGCCGCCGCGCGTCACCCGTTCCAGCATCGCGGGGGCGCCGTCGCGGACCGCGGTCATGCTGGACGTCACGGGCAGGCCGGCGGGCATGCCGGGAGTGTGGGTCACCACGCCGTCGCGCTCGACGGTCATCCACACGCACACGGGCGGGCTGTCGATGGTGTTGTGCTCGATGCCCCACTGGGTCTCGCGTTCCGCGTCGGCGCGCTGTGCGACCAGCACGGCACCGTAGACGACGGCCCCGACGAGCAGGATGATCACCGACATCACCAGCGAGATGCGCAGGGTGATCATCCACTGCGCGCGTGCCAGCCGCCGCCGCTCGGGACCCTTCGTCCGCTCGGGGCCCCTGCTCCGCCTGCCCACGGAGCAGACCGGGTACGGGTTCACAGCGCTCCCATCTGGTAGCCGCGCCCGTGCACGGTACGGACCACGTCGCGGCCCAGTTTCCGCCGCAGATAGTAGACATAGGTGTCGACGATGGACTCGGCGGAGGTGTCGGGGAACACCCGCTTGCGCAGCTCTGCCCGGTCGTGGACCTGCCGCGGGGCCTCCGCGAGGGTGTGCAGCAGGTTGAACTCGCGCAGGGACAGCCCGACCTGCCCGCCGTCGGCCAGGCGCACCTCACGGAGCCTGAGGTCCAACTGCCCGGCCCCGAGCGGAAGGACCTCGGCGGCGGACAGGTCGCGGCGTTGCAGCGCCCGCACCCTGGCCAGCAGTTCGTCCACCTCGAAGGGCTTGACCAGGTAGTCGTCCGCGCCGGAGTCGAGCCCGGCGACCCGCTCCTCCAGCTCCCCCAGCGCGGTCAGGATCAGGACCCGCGTCGCGACGCCGACCCTGCGCAGCCGTTTCACGAGGTCCAGGCCGTCGATGCCGGGAAGCATCCGGTCGATGACCATCACCTCGTGCTGCCTGCTCAGGCCGAGATGCAGCCCCCGGTGGCCGTCGAGCGCCACCTCGACGTGGTAGCCCTCCATGGTGAACAGCTCGGCCAGCATGTCCGCGGTGTCCCGGTCGTCCTCGACCACGAGCAGCCGCCCCCGGTCGGCCGCCGGCCGGTTCTCACCGGTTGGGGAGTTCATTGGTTCATCTTCGCAGCGGGCCCACGGGGGAGGCGAGGGGTGCGGCGGGCACCACCCGGAGCCCGGAGACCGGGCAGGCGGGCCGCAGACCGTGGCGCCCGGAGACGCTGCCGAGCTTGGACGTCTTCCGGCCTGGCCGGGTCCCAGCTGAGGTCGCTCACCGCACCGTCGAAGTGGCGGCAGGGTGCGGGAAGCGGCGCGCGGCCCCTGGTATCCCCGTCCGGCGCGAGGGCAGAGCCGTCGGCCCCGCCGGGCAGGCCCTGAGGTCGACGGGGCTCCCGAGACGTACTATGCGCGGTATGCGGTGGAATCTCGTCGGACGACGCTTTGACGACGAGGCCGTCCAGCACCGGAACACCCGGCAGACCACCCCGGCCCGCCCGGTGCCCGGTCCGGAGACGGCCACGGCGGAGACCGTCTCCCCGCCCCAGCCCCCGCCGGCCCCCTCACCCCCACCGCGCGCGGCAGCCCGCGCGCACCGCACGCGAGAGGCACGCCCATGACCCAGCCCGGCGCCCCGGTCGTCCGACGAGCCGACGACAAGCACCGCTACGAGATCCTGGTCGACGGCGAACTCGCCGGCTTCACCGAATACCGCGACCGCGACCGCCAGCGCGTCTTCTACCATACGGAGATCGGCGACGCCTTCGCCGGACGGGGCCTCGGCGCCGTACTGGTGGAGCAGGCCCTGACCGACGTGCGCGAGGCCGGGCTGCGGGCCGTGCCGGTCTGCCCGTACGTGGCGAAGTTCGTACGGAAGCATGAGGAGTTCGCCGACCTGGCCGACCCCGTCGGCGCGGAGGTCCTGCGGTGGCTGGATACGGCCCTGCGCTGAGCGACCGGCGGCGTACGTGCGTACCGGGCGAGCCGCCCCGCACACCGGTCGGCCCAGCGAACCGACGCCGCCGGCCCCGGGCAGCGCCCCCTGCCCCGCGTGCCGCTGAGCCGCGCCCGCTGTCGCCCGTAACCGCCCGTCCGGGCGCGGCCACCGGCCGACGACCCGGGCGCCACCGCCTCCCGGCCCGGCCTCAGCCGATGACCGCCGGAGCCCCCGGGCGCTTGACCGCCTGCCCGACGATCACCGTCTCCGCGCTGTCGACGCCGAGCGCGCCCAGCTCCTCGCTGACGAACCGGTAGAGGTGCGGCAGGCCGCGCACCCAGACCGCGGCGTGCAGGTTGGCCGTTCCGGTGGTGGCGAAGGCGCCGTGTACGGCCGGGTGGGCGGCCAGGGCCCGGCCGACCGCGTCGAGCCGGGCGGGCGGCACCCGCATCATCACGTTCGCGTCGATGGCCAGCCCGAGCCGCCTGACATCCACCACCACCTGCGTGCGCAGCGCGCCCGAGGCCGCCAGCCGGGCGATGCGGCGCCGCACGGTGGACTCCGGCGCGCCCGTACGGGCGGCGACGGCGGCGGCCGGGGCGCGTGCGTCGGCGCGCAGCGCGGCGAGGACGGCGCGGTCGAGGTCGTCCGGCGGGTCCGGCGGGGTGCCGCCGGCCGCGTACGGCGGCGCCAGGGCCTGCCGTTCGGCGGCGGTGAGCACGTCGTGCCGCCAGTCGGCGGCCTCGCGGAAGGCGTGCAGCACGGTCGCGGCCGTCACGTCGGTGACGGCCCGCGCGGACGGCAGCTGGCGGAAGACCAGCCGGTCGCGCGTGCCGGGCGCCGTCCAGGCCACGGCGGAGATCTCGTCGCCGGAGGCGGACAGGTCGATGAACGGCACGTCCTCGCGGGCCGCCAGGGCCGCCGCGATGGCGTCGGTCTTCCCCCGCAGCACGCGGATGCGCAGCAGCAGCGCCCCGATCGCCGCCGGGCGGGGCGGCAGGGCCACCACGCGCACCGTGCCGTCCATGAGCGCGCGCCACCGGCGCTGGACGGTGCGCGGGCTGAGCCCCAGGACCTCCCCGGCCCGGTGCGCGGTCAGCCGCCCGTCGTACTGGAGGGCCGCGACCAGCCGCTGATCCCGCTCGTCCAGTACGTCAACGCTCACCTCGACAGCCATGGCAGACATCTTCGCTCACCCGGCCGCCGCCCGCCGCCGGTCGTACCCCCCGCCCACCGAGGATGAAAGACACCGGAACGCACTCCACGGCCTCCTCTCGGAAAGGCACCCCCATGTCCACCACGCCCCTGTCCACGACCCCCCGCGCCGACCTGCCGACCGCACTGGCCGCCGCCGCCCGCGAGGCCGGCGACCTCCTGCTGAGAACGCCCCGCCCGGCCCCCGTCACCACCCTCGGCCAGGCGCGGCAGGTCTTCGACGCGCTGGAGGCCCCGGTCGTGGACCTCCTGCGGCGGCGCCTGGACGCGCTGCGCCCCGGCACACCGTGGACCGAAGAACTCGGCACGCGCGTGCCGACGACAGGGGAGGCGTGGGTGGTGGACGCGATCGACGGCGCGGTGCAGTTCATGCGCGGGCTGCCGCAGTTCTGCGTCAGCCTGGCCCTGGTACGGGACGGCGAACCGGTGGCCGCCGCCCTGTACGCCCCGCTGCTCGGCGAGACCTACCAGGCCGCCGCGGGCCACGGCGCCACCCGCGACGGCCGCCCGGTGGCCCCCGCCGCGGTCGCCGACCCGGCCGTGGCCGTGGTCGCCACCAGCCAGCCGCCGTTCGCCGCCGACCATCCCGAGGCGGTCCGGCAGGCGGGCCGCTCACTGACCGCGGTCCTGCCCGCCGTGGCCGCCGTACGCAACCTGGGCCCGACGTCCTGGCAGATCGCCGACACGGCGGCCGGACGCCTGGACGCCTTCTGGCAGTTCGGCAGCGACCCGGCGAACCTGCTGGCCGGCGCCCTGATCGCCCGCGAGGCCGGCGCCGTGGTCACGGACGCCGAGGGCCACCCGTGGCAACCGTCCGCCCCGGGCTTCCTGGCCGCGTCCCCGGCCTTGCACCCCACCCTCCTCGGCCTGATCGCCGAGCCGGACCCGGGGTCGGCGGTTCCCACGCTGGACGCCGCGCTCCGCTGACGCGCCGGACACGCCCGCGCGTGGAGGCCCGGACGCAGCGCCGGGGTGGGTGACAGGGGGCGGCCCCGGGGAGGTGGACGAAGGGGACGTCCCCGGGGCCTGTGCGGTCCGCGCACGCCTCCGCCGTCGGCGGCAGGGGCGCGGCGCGCGTGCGGACAGGTGAACGCCGCCGCGCGGACCGCGTCGGGTGGTCCGGCCGGGTGTTGTGCCCTGAACACCGGCCGGACCGGTCTGGGGTGGCCCGGCCCGCCCCGGCCACGGGCCCCGGAAGGAACCGGAACGGGGCGGGTGGCCGGGGGCGGAGCCGGGCCGTGGGACGGACGCGCCGGCAGTGGCCATTTCCGGCTCGGGGGATTCGCCGGGGCTGCCAGCGGGCCCGCCCCGGCTTGTCGGGGCGGTACGGCCGCGCCGCCACGAGAGCGGTACGGCCGCCGCCGCTACGGGGCCGGGGCGGCCGGACCGCCGCGCGGGCGGTACGGCCCGGGCGCTACCGGGGCCGCTACGGGCGCGGAGGCGGCCCGGCGGTGGTAGCAGCGCAGTCCGCCGCGCACCTCGCTCAGCTTCAACCGCCTCCCAGAGCCGCACGTCAGGCACCGGCACGACCACCCGCGTGAGGCCCGGCCCGGGTAGGGCTCGATCGGCTCCCACCCGGCCGCGACCATCTCCACCCGCGCCTCCTGAGCGGTCACCGGAGGCGTCCACCGCCGCTCCGCCGTCCGCCGGTCCGCCCCCGGCGGCGCCGCCCGGATGGCCTGCGCCTCGGCCGGGTCGCCGCCGGTGACCGGCTCCGGCCCGCCGATCAACTGCCCGAGGCTCGCCGCGTACTTGCGGTGGCACCGGCACGCGCACCGGCCCTCGCGGCACATCCGGTGCGCCTCGGCGATCCCGCCGCGCGCCGCCTCGCACTGCACCGACACCCAACCTCCGCCAGCGGCGGCGGCCACCACGCGCCTGCGCGCCGCCGTCCGGTCCCTGTCGGCCGCGTCCATCGGCAGTCCATCCTCTCGTCAGTGGTCGTTACGCGGCAGCGGCGGACGGAATCCGGTGCGCAGGTCGCACGGCCGACGGGGACAGGACGTACGGCCGTATCGTCAGCGCGTAGCGCGCGGTGTAGTCGCAGGTCAGGTCAGCAGGGAGAAGTGGAACCCGGCCCACAGGTACCGCACGATGTCCGCGTGCGCCTGGCCGTCCCGCTCCCAACTCCGCATGAGCTGGGCCGGGCCGGGCAGCCCGCCGGGCAGGGCGAGCAGCGCGCCACGCGGCGCCCACCCCTCGTCCGGTCGCGGGTCGAGCCCCCGAGCGAACCGTGCGGCCTGACCGCGCAGCCATGCGACCGCCTCCCCGGCAGTGTCCGCCCGGTACGCGCCGAGGCAGAACTCCCGCGACCGGTCGGGGGTCTGGGCGACCGCCCGGCACTCGAATCCGTCGATGATCACTGCCATGCCCCCGCCTCGAACCGGTACGGGCGGGTGACGTGCTCCCGGTACGCCAGGTGCTCCGGGTTGGCCCTCAGGTGCGCCACGGCCCACGCGGTACCGGCGTCGGCGTCCTCCGACCGGGGCCCGGTGCTCCCGCACGCCGCGCACTCCATGGCGAATCGGACCGGCTCCGCGTCCGGGCGCTGGTCGGGACCGATGGTGAACTCACGGAACCGGTACACCGCACGCGTCATGTCGCCTTCCTCCCCAGCAGCTTCGCGTGCTCCCGGACCTCGGCGGCCAGGTCGTCAGCGCGTCGCAGCAGTTCGCCGAGCGTCGGGCGGTCGTCGTCGCCGTCCTGCCCGTCCTGCCCGTCCGGCGGCGGCGGCGGGGGCGTGGTCGGGGTGCTCACCACGCCACCACCCGTACGCCGTGGATCACGCGCGGCCCGACGTCCACGCCGTGCACGGCGAGCCACAAGGCCCGCCGCCGCTGTCGCTGCCGCCGCCGCTCGGTACGCTCCTCGCGCGACGTCCGCCTGCCCTCGGCCCGGCGCGGCAGCCCGACCGGGCGCGCGCCCGTGGGGGTGGCAGCGCGCCCGTCCGCGCAACGACAAGCCGTTCCCAGCAGTAACAGCCTCGAAAGCGCTACCAAGATCCTTCGGATAAGGTGCGACACGTCGTCAACCTCCATGGGGTTGGTGGCCATGCCCGGGGCCGGTCGGACGGTCGCCGGGGTCTTTCCTGGTTTCTCAACCCTTCCGCCCCGGAGACCATCGGCATAGCGGCCCACTGTCGGCCGAATGTCGGCCAGAATGGAGGCATGACCAACGTCGTCGGGGCCAACATCAAGCGCCTACGCGAAGAGCGAGGTTGGAGCCAGGCGCGCCTAGCCCGGGAAGTGTGCAGGTTGGCGGGGGTCAGTGGCGAGCCGGTCGGTCGCCAGGAGATCAGCCGCTACGAAACAGGGAAGCGCACGCCCCGCGAATGGCTTCCGTTGATCGCTCAGGCGCTGGGCGTGGCTGTCGCCGATCTCAGGACGCGGCAAGACCACCCTGAACCAGCCTTGCCATGCCTGTCTGATTATCTGCCCGATGCCGACCTGCTGGACGTTCTGAGTGCCCGTACAGGGCGCCGTGTCGGCGCGGAGGCGGTTGACGATCTCCGGAAGCGCGTGCATGCGCTCAGGCTCGCTGATGACGTGATCGCCGGTGGCGACCTGGTCCGGCCCGCACTGAGGGAGCTTCGCTCCGCTGTGAAGCTCTATCGGGGCGGCGTCTATACCAGCGAGGTAGGGCGCGCACTTCTCAGGCAGATCGGCGAATTAGCGCAGATCGCAGGGTGGATCGCCAGTGATGCCGGAAAACCCGAGGAGGCGGAGCGCATCTACCGCATGGGGATGAGTGCGGCGAGCCAAGCGGAGGACCGCACGCTCGTCGGAAACCTCGCCGGATCACTCGCCTACCAGTACAGCAACACGGGACGGGTGTCCGAAGGAGTGGCGCTCGCTCGCGCCGCCTTGGCCGACGCCGGAGGCCAGGCGCCCCCGAAAGCCCGCGCGCTCTATCTGGATAGGGTGGCGTGGGCTCATACAAAGGCAGGCGAAGCACAACCCGCGATGCGGGCACTCGGTGAGGCTTCCGAGGCGTTGGCGGAAGACAGCACGGGCGCGGAATCACCATCGTACCTGTACTGGATGGACAGCGGCGAACTCCGAGTCATGGAGTCCCGCTGCTACACCGAACTGCGCCGCCCCTTGCGCGCCGTCCCTCTGCTGAGAGACGTGCTCAAGGACTACGACGCGACGCACACGCGCGAAATGGCGCTCTATCTCTCGTGGCTCGCTGTAGCTCTCTTGGACGCCAACGAACCCGAAGAAGCAGCCGCCGTAGCCGAACGGGTCATCGTGATAGCGGCGGCCGTATCCTCGAAGCGCACAGCGGACCGGGTGCGGGTGATACTGCGTCGACTGAAAGAATTCTCGGACGTACCGGAAGTTTCCTCGCTGCTTGCTGAACAATTGGAGGTAACGCCACGCAACCCGTCGACCTGAGCGCCGCCACGTGGCGCGGGAGCACGTACAGCAACGGCAGCGGCGGCCAGTGCCTCCAGATCGCCGACGACCTCCCCGCCGTCGTGCCCGTCCGCGACAGCAAGGACCCCGGCCGCGCCCCGCTCGTCTTCGAGTCCGCCGCGTGGTCGTCCTTCGTGACCACCGTCAAGCGTGGGAACCTCTCCGTCTGAGCTACCCGGCGTCCCTTGAGCGGCCCTCGAAGATCGGGGGCCGTCGTCATGTCGGCACCACGCCACCAGAGCCACCTCGGACAGCCGACGGGACACGGCTGCGCTGTTCAGAGCCCGTCCTCTAGTACTACAGCCGGTGGTTCGCGTG
>NZ_JAVSCF010000028.1:0-38293 GCF_031932565.1 Streptomyces sp. B1866 | reverse complement strand
CCCCGCCCGCTCCCGCCGCGTACCAGCCGCCCGCGCCCGCCGCGCCGCAGCCGTCCGTGCACGCCGCGCCCACCATCGCCATGCCCGTCGGCCCGCCCGGCCAGGCACCCGGCGGACCGACGCCGCCCGGCTCCGTGCCGCCGCCTGGCCAGCCCGGGGCGTACCCGGGCCAGCAGCCGCAGTTCGCCCAGCCGGGCGGGTATCCGGCTCCGCCCGCGCCCGCCGGCCCGTACCCCGGGCAGCCCGGCCACCCGGGCGGTCCCGGTCCCGGCCAGCCGCCGGCCCCGTACGGCCAGCAGCCCGGCCCCTACGGCCAGCCCGCGCCGTACGGCCAGCCCGGCGGCGTGCAGCCGGTCCCCGGCGCGCCCGCCCAGGCCACCGCACCCGGCGTGCAGGCCGGCCTCGCCAAGTACCGCGAGGCGCCCACCGGCCAGCGCTGGGCCCTGCAGAACCCGCGGCTCATCCGCGTCGACCTCGGCGTCGGCGGCCAGCCCGTGCTCGCCCGCCAGGGCACCATGGTGCTCTACCAGGGCAAGGTCGACTTCAGCTACAAGGGCGCGGGATTCCGCGGCCGCATCGTCGGCAACGCCACCGGCCAGGAGATGCAGCTCATGCGCTGCACCGGCCAGGGCCAGGTCTTCCTCGCCGAGGACGCCTCCCACGTCCACCCGGTGGAGCTCCAGGGCGACGCGCTGTGCGTCTCCGCCGAGAGCGTGCTCGCCTTCGACGAGTCCCTGCACCACGAGGTGCGCCGGATCGAGGGCCACGGCATCCCCGGGGGCGCGCTGTTCACCATGCAGTTCCAGGGCACCGGCACCGTCGTGGTGAAGACCCACGGCACGCCGGTCGTGCTGCCCGTCACCCCGACCACCTTCGCCGACAGCAACGCCATCGTGGCCTGGTCGGCCGCCGCCCAGGTGATCATCTCCAGCCAGGTCCGGCTGCGCCGCAACGCGTACCCCGGACACAGCGGGGAGACCGTGAACCTCCAGTTCCGCGGCGCGCCCGGCAACTTCATCGTCGTCCAGCCCTACGAGGTCTGAGAAGCACCGTCATGGACCAGCACATGATCGCGGGCTACGCGCCGGCGCCGGTCGCCGCCCGCATGGAGAACCACGGCAGCAGCATGCTCAGGGTGGCCATGCGCAGCGGCGAGGACCTGTTCGCACGCACCGGCTCCATGGTGGCGTACGAGGGCTTCGTGCAGTACGAGCCGAACCCGCCCGCCGTACGCCAGATGGCCTCCCAGTGGCTCACCGGCGAGGGCGCGCCGCTGATGCGGTGCAGCGGCGACGGCCTGCTGTACCTCGCCGACTACGGCGCGGACGTGGTCTGCCTCAACCTGGCCGGCGACTCGCTGTCGGTCAACGGCACCAACCTGCTCGCCTTCGACGCGCACCTCCAATGGGGCGTGCAGCGGGTCAAGGGCATGGCGAAGTTCGCCGGGCAGGGCCTGTTCAACGTCGGCGTGTCCGGCACCGGCTGGGTCGCGATCACCTCCCGGGGCACCCCGATCGTGGTGGACTGCGGCAGTGGCGAGGACGAGACGTACGTCGACCCGGACGCGCTCGTCGCCTGGTCGACCAACCTGCGGATGAAGGGCAAGCGCAGCTTCAAGGCGTCGTCCATGATCGGCCGGGGCAGCGGCGAGGCGTACCAGCTCGGCTTCTCCGGGCAGGGCTTCGTCGTCGTCCAGCCCAGCGAGGACAGCACGGACCGGCTCCGGGCCCGCGGCTGACCAGGTCCTGAAGACCCGCGCGAACACGAGGAAGCGACACCCACCATGCAGAGCCCGCTCTTCGGCCTCACCGAGACGCAGACCCAGGACCGCTACGCCCTGCAGAACGAGCAGATGCTGCGCGTGGCCCTCAGCGGCCACGAGGACGTCCTCGCCCGCAAGGGCTCGATGGTCGCCTACCAGGGGCTCATCGAGTTCGACGGCGAGTACCAGACGCGCGGGCAGCGCCAGGCCCGCGCCCACACCGGCGAGGGCCTGGACCTCATGCGCTGCTCCGGCCAGGGCACCGTCTACCTCGCCAACCTCGCCCAGCACATCCACATCGTGGACGTCGACCACGCCGGCCTCACGGTCGACAGCGCCTACGTCCTGGCGCTGGACTCCGGGCTGCACTGGGAGGCCATCGCGGTGGACAGCCAGTTCGGCATCTCCGGCTCCGGCAAGTACAACCTCAACATCACCGGGCAGGGCAAGGTCGCGCTCATGACCTCGGGCAAGCCGCTGCTGCTCCAGGTCACCCCGGACAAGTACGTCAACGCCGACGCCGACGCCATCGTGGCCTGGTCCTCCGGGCTGCGCGTCCAGATGCAGGCGCAGACGCACTCCTCGGGCGTGTGGCGGCGGCGCGGCAGCACGGGGGAGGGCTGGGAGCTGAGCTTCCTCGGCCAGGGGTACGCGCTGGTCCAGCCCAGCGAGCTGCTGCCGCCGCAGAACGCGGTGATCGGCCAGGGCCTGGCCGCCCAGTTCGGCATGGGCCAGCAGGGCGCCCGCGGGCAGAACCAGGGCAACATCTGGAACAACTGACCTCGCCGTACGCACCCCGCGCGGACCGCCCACCGGCCGCCCGCGCGGGTCGCGTACGGGCGGGGTACGTACGCGCGGGTCGCGTACGGCCGGGTGCGTACGCGCGGGTCGCGTACGGGCGGGACCGGACGGGCCGCCGGGTCCCGGCCCGGGGTCACAGCAGCGCGCGCGTCCGCTCCACCAGCCGCGCCACCGACTCGTCGGCCACCTCCGGCACCTGCGCGTACCCGAACCAGCGCACGTCCAGCGACTCGTCGCTGACCTGCGCCACCGCGCCCGCGGGGGCCAGCGCCGCGTACTGCACGTCGAGGTGCCAGGCGCACGGTGTCAGGTGCCGGTCCAGCCGCACCGGGCCGCCCGGCAGCAGCCTCAGGCCGGCGATCCCGGACTCCTCCTCGGCCTCGCGCAGCGCGGCATCCGCCAGCGTGGCGTCGCCCGGCTCGCAGTGGCCGCCCATCTGGAGCCACATCCGCAGCTTCCGGTGCAGGGTGAGCAGGACCCGCTCGCCGGGCGGGTCGACGACCAGGGCGCTGGCGGTGATGTGCCCCTCGCGGCAGGCCTTCCACATGCCGTCCGGGTGCGCGGCCAGGTGCTCGCCGTAGGCCAGCCGCAGGCGCTCCTGCTGGGCGTCCGGCGCGGGCCACTCCTTGAGCACCCGGACCGCGTCCTCGCGCAGGAGCCCGCCCGCGCCGCCGCCGTCCTCGCGCGGGCTCACCGCCCGCCGTCGCTCTCGCCGTCCGTGCCCGTCCCCTCGCCGCCGCCGCTCTCCCCGCGCGCGTCGCCCTTGGAGCCCTTGGAGTCCTCGGAGTCCTCCGACACCGCCTCGCCGAGGATCCGGTCCAGCTCGGAGAAGTCCGGCTGCTCGCGGTACACGAACCCGTCCGGGTCGTCCAGGTCCCGCGCGGTCGGCAGCATGTCCGGGTGCTGCCACAGCCCGTCGCGCCCGTCGACGCCGCGCGCGTCCGTCAGCGACGCCCACAGCCGCGAGGCGTCCCGCAGCCGCCGCGGCCGCAGCTCCAGGCCGATCAGCGTCGCGAACGTCTGCTCGGCGGGCCCGCCGCTCGCCCGGCGCCTGCGCAGCGTCTCGCGCAGCGCGTCCGCCGACGGCAGGTGCGGCGCGGCGGCCGCGTGCACCACCGCGTCCACCCAGCCCTCCACCAGCGCCAGGGCCGTCTCCAGACGGGCCAGGGCGGCCTTCTGCTCCGGGGTGTCCTCCGGCTGGAACATGCCCTGCTGGAGCGCTTCCTGAAGCTGGTCGGGGCGTGCCGGGTCGAGCTGGCCGACCACGTCCTCCAGCTTCGCGGTGTCGACCTTGATGCCCCGCGCGTACCCCTCCACGGCGCCGAACAGGTGCGAGCGCACCCACGGCACGTGCGCGAAGAGCCGCTGGTGGGCGGCCTCGCGCAGGGCCAGGTACAGCCGCACCTGGTCGGCGGGGATGCCCAGGCCCGAGCCGAAGGACGCGATGTTCAGCGGCAGCAGCGCCGCCGTGCCCGCCGGGCCGAGCGGCAGGCCGATGTCCGTGGAGCCCACCACCTCGCCGGCCAGCACGCCGAGCGCCTGCCCGATCTGCGTGCCGAACATCGCGCCGCCCATGGAGCGCATCATCCCCAGCAGCGGGCCCGCCACGGCCTGCATCTCCTCGGGCAGCACGTCGCCCATGGCCGCGCCGACCCGCTCGGCGACCGGGTCCACCAGGTCCCGCCACACCGGAAGGGTCGCCTCCACCCACTCGGCGCGGCTCCACGCCACCGCCGTCCCCGCGCCCGACGGCAGCGCCGTGACGCCGTCCAGCCACAGGTCGGCCAGGCGCAGGGCCTCCTGGACCGCGGCGCGCTCGGCCGCGCCGACGCTGGCGTCCTTCACGCCGTCCGGGGTGCCCTGCGAGACGGTCTGGCGGGCGATGTCCCGGGCCATGTCCCAGTTCACCGGGCCGCCCTCGTACGAGAGCATCTGGCCGAGCTGCTGGAAGGCCGCGCCCAGGTCGCCCGGGCTCAGCGAGCCGAACATCGCCGCGAACGGGTTCTCCGCGCCGCCGCCGGTGCCACCGAACCCGAACGGGTTCGACGGGTTCCGGCCGCTGCCGCCCCGGTCACCGCCCTGGCCGCCCTGCTCCCTGCCGTTGTCGCCGCCCTCCGGCTCCTCTGGCGGAAGGCCGAATCCGAATGGGGTGTCACTCACGGCTGGCTTCCCTCGGCTCGTAAGGCCGTCGTTTCGGGCCGACGGCGCATGCCCGACGTCACCACCCAGCGTAGACACCTCGCCGGTTCTCGGGCTCAGTGCGTCGCCGATCCCCGGCCTGCGGCAGGATGGACGTCACCTCGTCACGCACGCGTCGATCCGCGTCCGCACCGAAGACAACCGTCGGAGCCGCCCGGTGAGTTCCCCAGAGCCAGAAGTTCGCGCAGCGCGAAAACACCCCGACCCGCGCCCGTCCCCGGTCGCGAAGCGCCCGGTGGTCGCCGTCACCGGCGCCGCGTCCGGACCCGGCGCCCTGCTCGCCCGGCGGCTGGCGGACAGTGACGAGGTCAGGCAGGTGCTGGCCATCGACGAGCGCCGGGGTGACGTCGCGGAGGCGCGCTGGCACGTGCTGGACGTGCGGGATCCGGCCATCGCCGACAAGCTGCGCGGCGCGGACGTCGTGGTGCACCTCGCGGTCGACGTGGACCTGGGCGCGGACGCCGCCGCCCGCACCGCCTACAACGTGCGCGGCACCCAGACCGTCCTCACGGCCGCCGCCGCGGCGGGCGTGCGCCGCGTCGTGCTGTGTACGTCCGCGATGGTGTACGGGGCGCTGCCCGACAACGACGTGCCGCTCGCGGAGGACGCCGAACTGCGCGCCACCGCCGATGCCACCGGCGTCGGCGACCTGCTGGAGATCGAACGGCTCGGGCGGCGCGCGCCCCGCGCCCACCCCGGCCTGAACGTCACCGTCGTACGCCCCGCCATCCTCGTCGGCGGCACCGACACCGCGCTCACCCGCTACTTCGAGTCGCCGCGCCTGCTGGTCGTCGCCGGCTCCCGCCCCACCTGGCAGTTCTGCCACGTCGAGGACCTGGTCAGCGCGCTGGAGTACGCCGCCTTGGAGAAGGCCGAGGGCGAGCTGGCCGTCGGCTGCGACGGCTGGCTGGAACAGGAGGAGGTCGAGGAGCTGTCCGGAATCCGGCGCATGGAGCTGCCGTCGGCCGTCGCCCTCGGCGCCGCCTCCCGCCTGCACCGGCTCGGCCTGACCCCCTCCCCGGCCGGCGACCTGGCGTACACCATGCACCCCTGGGCGGTCAGCGGCAGCAGGCTGCACGCGGCGGGCTGGCGCCCGCAGTGGACCAACGAGGAGGTCCTGGCCGAGCTGCTGGCGGAGGTGGCGGGCCGCCACACGGTCGCCGGGCGGCGGCTGGGCCGCAAGGACGCCACCGCCGCGGGCGCCGCCGGGGCGACCGTGGCCCTGCTGGGCACCGCCGCGATCGTCCGGCGCGCGCGGAAGGCGCGCCGCCGCATCTGACCGCGGCCGCGCGGCATCCCGCTTCCGCAGTACGGAAAGGGAATCCCACGCCGTGCGGCTGAGGCCACGGCCGGGGCGGGTGCGGCACGATGGACCGCATGGCACACACGTACGAGCATCCAGGCGAGTCAGCGGCGGCCGACCCCATCCGCCTTCTCGCCGTCCGTGACACGCCCCTGTCCGTGGACGAGGTGTTCGCGGCCGTCGGCGACGCCTCTGCGGGCGGCACCGCGCTGTTCGTCGGCACCGTACGCGACCACGACGGGGGAGCGGACGTGGCGGCTCTGGGCTACTCCGCCCACCCCACGGCCGAGGCGGAGCTGCGCCGCGTCGCGGAGAAGGTCGCGGCCGACTTCCCGGTCCGCGCGCTGGCCGCCGTCCACCGGACGGGCGACCTGGCGATCGGGGACCTGGCCGTGGTGGTGGCCGTCTCCTGCGCGCACCGCGCGGAGGCGTTCGCGGCCTGCCGCCGCCTCATCGACGACCTGAAGAGCACGGTCCCGATCTGGAAACACCAGAGCTTCGCGGACGGCGCCGAGGAATGGGTGGGCGCGTAGCGCCTCGTTGAGGGGTGGTGGTCGGGCGGCGGGTGGGCGGGTGGGCGGGTGGGCGGGTGGGCGGGTGGGCGTGTAGCGCCTCGTTGGGGGGTGGTGGTCGGGTGACGGGTGGGCGGGTGGGCGGGTGGGCGTGTAGCGCCTCGTTGGGAGGGCTGACACCATCCGTCGGGAAGAGGTGGTTTCCGGCCGTCTTGCGGCCCGGCGGGCGTTTGGGTAAGGAGATGCGGGTACGCACCCGAATGGGCGGCTTACGGTTGCGTAACCGCCACCCTGCGGTAAGCGTTGACAGGGCGGATGATTAATCTGCTCATCTGTCAGTCGCGGTAGCACGAGGGGTCGGGAGGCCGCTGTGGGTGCGCTTCTCTGGTTGCTGATTCCGGTGGTCGCGGCGCTGGGCGCTGTGGTGTACGGGGGTTGGGCCTCACGTAACCGCAAGACCGGTGACGTGGCTGAGCTCGCCGGCTACGCGCGTTTCCGTGAGGCGATGGAACGATCGCACTCCGACTCGGACGCGGCGTAGCGGCCGGGGGCGCGGGTGGGGCTCCGCCCCGGCCCGCCCCCTTCCCCGGTTCCGGCTCTGCGAAGCCGGCTCTGCGAAGCCGGAAGCCGGCGGACAGTTCGCCATGCCCTCCCTCTGAACCTCCTCCCGACCCTCGCCGCACCCCTCGCCGACCCTCCGCGGCACCTCCACGGGCCCTCCGCGGGCCCTCCGCGGCCCCTCCTCAAGACCCGTGACCGCGGCGCCCCACGCCCCCTCTCGCGCCCCATACACGCCCTCCCGCGCGCCCTGGCAGCCGGGGTCCCCGCGCGGACCGGCCCCGGGAGTGGACTGGCGGTCGGGTCCCGTACTGTCGTTCCATGCCACGCCGCACCGCGACGATGCTCGCCTCCCTCCTGATGCTGATCGGGCTGCTCTGCGCCGGAGTCCTGATCCACGTGCCGTACGCGGAGATGTCGCCCGGGCCCAGCTACAACACCCTCGGGCGGCACAACGGCGAGTGCGTGCTGCGCGTCTCCGGGCAGGAGAACTGCGACGCGGTCCGCGGCCACCTGAACATGACGACCGTCCGCGTCACCGGCTCCGACTACAAGATGAACCTCGTCGAGGCGGTGTACGGCTGGCTGGGCCACGACGACATCGTGGTGCCGCACGACACGCTCTACCCGGACGACAAGTCCCCGGACGAGGTCAACCAGGAGAACGCGGCCGAGTTCAGCGAGTCCCAGGAGAGCGCCAAGGTCGCGGCGCTGCGGGAGCTGCGCCGGCCGGTGCGGTCCCGGGTGGTGGTGGCGGCCGTCGTCAAGGACAGCCCGTCCCGGGGCAAGCTGCACGCCGGGGACGTCATCAGGGAGGTCGACGGCTCGGCGGTGCACGAGCCGGGGGACGTCGCCAAGCTGGTCACCAAGCACCGGCCGGGCCAGCGGGTGGTCTTCTCGATCGTTCCGGCCAAGCAGGCGGCCGCGGCCGAGAAGAGCCGGGACGACTCGGCCTACCGCAGGTCCGTCACGATCACCACCCGGAAGGCGCCCGACGGCGACCGGGCGGTCGTCGGCATCCAGGCGGGCACGGACTACACCCTGCCGGTCCGGATCGACATCAGGCTGGCCGACGTGGGCGGGCCCAGCGCGGGCCTGATGTTCGCGCTCGGCATCGTGGACAAGATGTCGCCTGTCGACCTCACCGGCGGCAAGTTCGTCGCGGGCACCGGCACCATCGACGACCAGGGCAGGGTCGGCCCGATCGGCGGCGTCGAGCTGAAGACCATCGGCGCGCGCAAGGCGGGCGCCCGGTACTTCTTCACGCCCGCGGAGAACTGCCCGGCGGCCGCCGGGGACGTGCCCGGCGGCCTCACGCTGGTGAAGGTCACGACCCTGCACGACGCGCTGGAGTCGCTGAAGAAGATCCGTACGGGCGACACGGCGGGCCTGCCCCGCTGCGCCGGGTGACCGCCCGGCGCACGCCGCCTCACTCGGCGAAGGTCGCCGCCAGCGCGCCGGCCAGTCCCGGCACCAGGTCGGGTCCGGTCAGCACCTGCGACGGCGAGTCCTTCGCGCGCAGCCGCAGCGCCGACTCGCGGGACCCGTCGCGCAGCACCGCGACCGTCATACGGACCTCCTGCCGCTCCGGGTGCCGCGCGACCCACTCCGTGAGCCCGGCCTCGTCCAGCCCGTCCGGCACACCGGACTCGGCCGACGGCGGCAGCATCAGCCGCTCTACGGTCATGGCGCAGCCGGTGACGGCTTCGGGCCAGGCGATGTGGCCCAGGAACTCGTCCAGCGCGGTGTCGGCGGGCAGCTCCTCCTGCTCGACGGGGGTGAGCGAGCCGCCCGCGCCCTCGGTGTCCGGGCCGAGCCGGTCGGCGAGGCCGGGCGCCCGGTCGCGCAGGCGCGCGGTGTCGACCAGGGCGAACAGGCGCGCGGGCTGGTCCCAGCCGCGCTCGGCGGCGTACGCGTCGATTTCGAGGACGGCGCGGGTCAGCGGGTTCGCGGCCACCGGCCCGTCGCTGTGCGAATCGTGGGTCATGGGGACCATCGTGCCCCCCTTTCCGGCCACCCGCCGAATCCAGGCCCCGCGATCACCGCCGCGACCCGCCCCGGCCCGCTCGCCCGCTCACCGCGGCTCTTACCCGGCGTCGGGAACCGAGTAAAGGCTGAGTAAGTTGCACCATTGGGCCTACTATCTGGGGCCTGCTCAATCGACCAGCGAACTTTCGAGGTGCGCACCTTGGCTTTCCAGATGCCGGACCGCGGTGGAGGCCCGACGGGGCCGCGGATCCGAGTCGGACGTCCGTCTCGCCACATCCGGAACCTGCTCGTGACCCTGGGTGTGCTGGCCGTGCTGGCCATGCTCTTCGTCATGTTCGCGGGCTTCTGGACCGACTGGCTCTGGTACCGCTCGGTGCACTACTCGTCGGTGTTCACCACCACGCTGGAAACGAAGATCGGCCTGTTCTTCGTCTTCGGTCTGCTGATGTCCGCGGCCGTCGGGACCAACATCTGGCTGGCCTACCGGCTGCGGCCGCCGCTGAGCGCCATGTCGCTGGAGCAGCAGAGCCTGGACCGCTACCGCTCGGCGATCTACCCGTACCGCGCGTGGGTGCTGCTCGCGGTCACCACGCTGGTCGGGCTGATCGCGGGGGCGTCCGCGGCCGGGCAGTGGCGCACCTGGCTGCTGTGGGTGAACGGGGTGTCGTTCCACACCAAGGACCCGCAGTTCCACAAGGACGTGTCGTTCTACGCCTTCGACCTGCCCTGGTACCGGTTCCTGCTGGGATTCGGATTCGCCGCCACCGTGCTGTCGCTGGTGGCCGCCGTCCTGGTGCACTACCTGTACGGGGGGCTGCGCATCACCAGCCCGGGGGCGCGGGCGACCGGCGCGGCCACCGGCCACCTGTCGGTGCTGCTGGGCGTTTTCGTCTCCCTTAAGGCGGTCGCGTACTGGCTGGACCGGTACGGGCTCGCGGTGAAGTCCAGCGGTTTCAAGCCGACGCGGCACTGGACCGGCCTGCGCTATGTGGACGCCAACGCCTACCTTCCGGCGAAGACGATTCTGTTCTGTATCGCGGTCATCTGCGCGGGGCTGTTCTTCGCGACGCTGTGGCGGCGCACCTGGCAGCTTCCGGTCATCGGCTTCGGGCTGATGGTGCTGTCGGCGGTGCTGATCGGCGGCCTGTACCCGGCGATCGTGCAGAAGTTCCAGGTCCAGCCCAACGAGCAGGCCAAGGAAGCGCCGTACATCAGGAAGAACATCGAGGCGACCCGCGCGGCGTACGGGATCGACGGCGCGAAGGTCGCGGACTACAAGGGCGAGGCCCCGCGCGGCGCCGACCGCAAGGAGCTGCGCGCCGAGGCGGACACCACCGCGAGCCTGCGGCTGCTGGACCCGAACGTGGTCTCGCCCACCTTCCAGCAGCTCCAGCAGATCCGCGGCTACTACGGCTTCCCCGAGACGCTGGACGTGGACCGCTACCCGACGCCGGGCGGCGGCGAGCAGGACACCGTCGTCGGCCTGCGGGAGCTGAAGCTGAGCGGCATCCCCGAGCACAACTGGATCAACGACCACTTCAAGTACACCCACGGGTACGGCGTGGTGGCGGCCAAGGGCACGTCGACCTCGCGGGACCGGGCCGGCTCGCCGGACTTCATCGAGGACGACCTGCCCGCCCAGGGCCAACTCGGCCCGTACCAGCAGCGCGTCTACTACGGCGAGAAGACCACGCAGTACTCGATCGTCGGCGGGCCGCAGAAGGAGCTGGACTACTCGGCCGACAGCGGTGAGAAGACCTTCACCTACGACGGCGACAGCGGGGTGAGCCTGTCCGGCGCGGTCAACCGGGCCGCGTTCGCGGCCAAGCTCGGCGAGCCGAAGATCCTCTACTCGGGGGCCATCGGCAAGGGCTCGAAGATCCTCCTCAAGCGCACGCCCAAGGAGCGCGTGGAGGCGGTCGCGCCCTGGCTGACGATCGACGGCGACGCCTATCCGGCCGTGGTGGACGGCCGTATCAAGTGGATCGTGGACGCCTACACCACGACCAACGGCTATCCGTACGCCTCCCGTACGACGCTGGGCGACACCACGGCCGACTCGCTGACCGACGGGCAGCGCGAGGTGGTGGCCCAGCAGAACAAGGTCAACTACATCCGCAACTCGGTGAAGGCCACTGTCGACGCCTACGACGGCAAGGTGACGCTCTACGAGTGGGACACCCGCGACCCGGTGCTCAAGACGTGGAAGAAGGCGTTTCCCGGGACGGTGAAGCCGAAGAGCGCGATCAGCGACAGCCTGATGCGGCACCTGCGCTACCCGCAGGACCTGTTCAAGGTGCAGCGCGAACTGCTCACCCGCTACCACGTCACCAACCCGGTGACGTTCTACAGCGGCAGCGAGGTGTGGCAGATCCCGGACGACCCGACGAACAAGGGCAACAACGTCCCGCCGTACTACCTGAGCATGCGGATGCCGGACCAGCGCCAGCGGACGTTCTCCCTGACCACCACCTTCACTCCCAACAGCCGCGACAACCTCGGCGCCTTCATGGCGGTGGACGCGGACGCGCAGAGCGGCGGGTACGGCGGCATCAGAATCCTGAAGCTGCCGCCCAACTCGCCGGTGTCGGGCCCGCAGCAGGTGCAGGCGAAGTTCAACTCCGACGACAAGATCGCCAACAAGTTGAACATCCTCAAAAGGGGTGATTCCGAGATCGAGTACGGCAATCTGTTGACGGTCCCGCTCGGCGGCGGCCTGCTGTACGTCGAACCGGTCTACCTGCGCGGCGCGAACACCAACCTCCCGCTGCTGCGCAAGGTCCTGGTCAGCTACGGGGACAAGACCGCCTTCGAGGACACGCTGGCCAAGGCGCTGAACGTCGTCTTCGGCGAGGAGCCGCCCAGCGACACGGGCGACGAGCCGCCGGACGGCGGCGGCACGCCCGAGCCGCCGGACTCCGCGGACCCGACCGTGCGCCAGGCCCTGAAGGACGCCCAGGACGCCTACGACGCCGGGCAGAAGGCGCTCCGGGACCCGGACGGCCCGGACTGGACGGCCTATCAGAAGGCCCAGCAGGACCTGAAGGCCGCGCTGGACCGCGCCGAGCGGGCGGAGCGGCGGTCCTCCGACCAGCAGTCCGGGCAGGGCGGCGGCGACGGCAAGGGGGGCGCGGGCACGGGCGGCACGGGCCGCAGGGAGGAGGGCGGCGGCTGACGGCGCCGCCGTCCGGCCGACGGCCGTCCCCTGTCCGCCCGCGCGGGTGGACAGGGGGCCGCCCCGCATCGTGATACGGTGAACAAACCACGACGCGGGGTGGAGCAGCTCGGTAGCTCGCTGGGCTCATAACCCAGAGGTCGCAGGTTCAAATCCTGCCCCCGCTACTGACGCCCGAGGCCCGGATCCCACGAGGATCCGGGCCTCGGCGCTTGTCACGCCGCTTCTTCACGCCGCTCCGCGCGGGCTTCACAGGGCTCCGCGCCGGCTTCGCGGGACGGGCACGAAAGTTCACCGGGAACTTGAGGACACGCGCGTTTGGGTTGTCTCCCTGTGGGCATGTCGACAAAACGCTGAAGTGACCTCCCTGGCTGCGGTATACCAGGTGTACGCAGGTTGCAGGTGGTGTCACGATGTACTTTATGGGGGACAGGACCAGTCTGTTGGAGACAGGGCGTTTTGCGCACGCGCACGAGGATGCCGAGGAGGAGACCCGGCACCGGCAGGCCGCCGAGGCCGGCGATCCCGCGGCCATGAGCGTGGTCGGCGCGCTGCTGCTGCGCCGCGGCGACCTCGACGGCGCCGAGGCGCACCTGCGGGCGGCCGCCGCCGCCGGCGAGCGCGCCGCCGCCAACAACCTCGGCGTCCTGCTCCACCAGCGCGGGTACGGCGAGGAGGCGGCCGGCTGGTGGCGGGTCGCGGCCGTCGCCGGCTCCGCCGCCGCCGCGCACGCCCTCGGCCGCTACCACCGCGAGCGCGGCGACGAGCCCGCCGCCGAGTACTGGCTGCGCCAGTCCGCCGAGTCCGGCCACGCCCTGGGCTGCTACGCGCTCGCCGACCTGCTGGAGCACCGCAGCGACATCGGCGCCGAGCGCTGGTTCCGCGCCGCCGCCGAGCGCGGGCACCGCGAGGGCGCGTACCGCCTGGCCCGCGTCCTGGACAAGCGGGAGACCGCCGCCGCCCGCGCGGGCCGCCCGGCGGCCGAGTCCGAGGCCGAGCAGTGGTACCGGCAGTCCGCCGCGCGCGGCCACCGGCGCGCCGCCCTGCACCTGGGCACGCTCCTGGAGCGCCGCGGCGAGGTGCAGGACGCCGCCCACTGGTACCTGATGTCCGCGCAGGACGGCGAGGCGCGCGCCGCCTGCGCGCTCGGCTTCCTGCTGCGCGACGCCGGCGACCTGGAGAGCGCCGCCCTGTGGTGGCGCCGCGCCGCCCAGGACGGCGACGGCAACGCGGCGAACGCGCTGGGCGCGCTGCACGCCGACCGCGGCGAGGCGCAGACCGCCGAGCGGTGGTACCGCGCCGCCCTGGACGCGGGCGACATCAACGGCGCGTACAACCTCGGCCTGCTGTGCGACGGCCAGGGCCGCACCGCGCAGGCCGAGCAGTGGTACCGCCGCGCCGCCTACGCCGGGCACCAGGAGGCGGCCAACGCGCTCGCCGTGCTGCTGCTCCAGCGCGGTGACGCGGCGGGCGCCGAGCCGTGGTTCTCCAAGGCCGCCGAGGCCGGCAGCGTGGACGCCGCGTTCAACCTCGGCATCCTGTACGCCGGGCGCGGCAGCGACGCCGTGGCCCGCCAGTGGTACGGGCGCGCGGCCGAGGCCGGCCACCCCGAGGCCGCCCTCCAGGTCGCCATCGCCCTGCTGCGCGAGGGCGACGGCCGGGAGGCCGAGCGGCACCTGCGCCGCGCGGCCGAGGGCGGCAGCGCCGAGGCCGCCTTCCGGCTCGGCGCGCTGCTGGACCGGGCGGCGGCAGCGGCGAGCCGGGAGGGCGAGCGGGTGGGCGAGCGCGGCGGCCCGCCTCCCGAGTACGAGGAGTGGTACCTGCTGGCGGCCCGCCAGGGCCACCGCCGCGCCCAGGTACGGGTTGGCATGCTCGCGTCCGCCCGGGGCGACGTGGTCGAGGCCGCGCGCTGGTACCGCGAGGCGGCCGAGGCGGGCAGCAGCAACGGCGCGTTCAACCTCGGCCTGCTGCTGGCCCGCGAGGGCAGCGAGCCGGAGGCCAAGCTGTGGTGGACCCGCGCGGCCGGCGCCGGGCACGGCCGCGCCGCGCTGCGGCTCGCGCTGCTGGCGGCGCGCCGGGGCGAGCTGGCCGAGGGGCAGCAGTGGTGCGCGCAGGCGGTGGAGCTGGGCCCGGCGGAGGTCGCCGAGCGGGCCGCGCGGCTGCGTGACGCCCTCCAGCAGGAGCTGTCCGCCTGACGCCGCCGCGGTCCCGGGACGGTCCGGCCGTCCCGGCCGCGCCCGGCGGTTCCGGGGCGGCGTACGCCGGTCCTCCGGCGCGGGCGCGGCGCCGCCGCCGGGGTGCCGGGACGGCGCATCCCCCCAGTCGACCCCTATCGATTTGCTCGGCTCGCCAGCGGGGCGTTAAGGTTGGGACATCCGCNCCCCAGTCGACCCCTATCGATTTGCTCGGCTCGCCAGCGGGGCGTTAAGGTTGGGACATCCGCCGCGGGGTGGAGCAGCTCGGTAGCTCGCTGGGCTCATAACCCAGAGGTCGCAGGTTCAAATCCTGTCCCCGCTACGAAACGAAGGGCCCGGATCACTCGTGATCCGGGCCCTTCGGCCTTGCCGGGGCGGCCCAGGTCCTCCGGGACGTCGCGGCGGGGTGCGTACGGGTGCGGCCGCCCGCCGCCGGAGAGGCGCGCGCCCGGCACGGCCGCCCGGGCCCCCGCGGTGGCCCCACGGCGGCCCGTACGCCCGTCCGCGGCCCCTGCCCGCCGCCCTCTCCTGCCCGGCCCCCGGGCGCGGCCCTCAGAGGCGGCCCTCAGCGCGAAGCCGGCAGGGTGCGGGGGCGGGGCGCGGTCGTCACGGCGTGCAGTCCGGGCACAGCCCCCGGTAGGTGACCTCCACCGCCGAGACCAGGAAGCCGAACCGCTCCGCGTCCGGCAGGTCGGCGAGCGGGTCGCCGCTGGGGTGGACGTCCCGGATGGTGCCGCAGCGCGCGCAGACCAGGTGGTGGTGGGCGTGGTGCGCGTTCGGGTCGTACCGCTTGGCGCGGCCGTCCGTGCTGACCTCGATCACCTCGCCCAGCGAGACCAGCTCGCCGAGGGTGTTGTAGACGGTCGCGCGCGAGATCTCCGGCAGTCGCTCGGCGGCCAGCGCGTGCACCTCGTCGGCGGTGTAGTGGACGTGGTCACCGTCCAGGACCTCGGCGACGACGCGCCGTTGGGCGGTCAGCCGCCAGCCGCGCTCCCGGAGTCGTTTCAGCAGGTCACTCATGTCCGCTCACCCATCAGTCAGATATGCCAAGGGTATCAGTCAGGTGTCCACAGTCGGATTCGGTACGGGTCTCGCAGTCTTCTTGACTTAGACGAAGTCCAATGTAGGATCGGTTTCACCCCGGGCTCGGGGTCAGTAACGAGACTCAGGAGGCTCACGTGACCGTCCAGGACGAGACCACCGGTCCGCTGACCACAGAGGCCGGGGCGCCGGTCGCGGACAACCAGAACAGCGAGTCGGCGGGGGCCGGCGGCCCGGTCCTGATCCAGGACCAGCACCTGATCGAGAAGCTGGCGCACTTCAACCGGGAGCGCATCCCGGAGCGCATCGTGCACGCGCGTGGCGCCGGCGCGTACGGCACCTTCACGGTGACGGCCGACGTCACGCCGTACACCCGTGCGAAGTTCCTGTCCGAGATCGGCAAGCAGACCGAGGTCTTCCTGCGCTTCTCCACCGTCGCCGGCAACCTCGGCTCGGCGGACGCGGTGCGCGACCCGCGCGGGTTCGCGGTCAAGTTCTACACCGAGGAGGGCAACTACGACCTCGTCGGGAACAACACCCCGGTCTTCTTCATCAAGGACGCCATCAAGTTCCCCGACTTCATCCACACCCAGAAGCGCGACCCGTACACCGGTTCGCAGGAGGCGGACAACGTCTGGGACTTCTGGGGCCTGTCGCCGGAGTCGACGCACCAGGTCACGTGGCTGTTCGGCGACCGCGGCATCCCCGCCTCGTACCGCCACATGAACGGCTACGGCTCGCACACCTTCCAGTGGAACAACGAGGCGGGCGAGGTCTTCTGGGTCAAGTACCACTTCAAGACCGACCAGGGCATCAGGAACCTGACCGCCGAGGACGCCGTCGCGCTCGCCGGCCAGGACGCCGACAGCCACCAGCGCGACCTGCGCGAGGCCATCGAGCGCGGCGAGTACCCGTCCTGGACCGTGCAGGTGCAGATCATGCCCGCGGCCGAGGCGGCGGCCTACCGGTTCAACCCGTTCGACCTCACCAAGGTGTGGCCGCACGCGGACTACCCGCCGATCGAGATCGGCAGGCTGGAGCTGAACCGCAACCCGGAGAACATCTTCGCCGAGGTCGAGCAGTCGGTCTTCTCCCCGGCGCACTTCGTCCCGGGCATCGGCCCGTCCCCGGACAAGATGCTCCAGGGCCGGCTGTTCGCCTACGGCGACGCGCACCGCTACCGCGTCGGCGTCAACGCCGACCACCTGCCGGTCAACCGGCCGCACGCGACCGTGGCGCACACCTACAACCGGGACGGCTTCTCCTACGATGGCCGCCACAAGGGTGCCAAGAACTACGAGCCGAACAGCTTCGGCGGCCCGGCGCAGACCTCCCGGCCGCTGTGGCAGCCGGTCCCGGTCTCCGGCCCCACCGGCGACCACGTGGCGCCCGTGCACGCCGAGGACGACGACTTCGTGCAGGCGGGCAGCCTCTACCGGCTGCTGTCGGAGGACGAGCGGGAGCGGCTGGTCGCCAACCTCGCGGGCTCGATCGCGCAGGTCACCCGGGACGACATCGTCCAGCGCGCGGTGGAGAACTTCCGGAAGGCCGACGCCGACTTCGGCAAGCGCCTGGACGCCGCCGTGCAGGCGGCCCGCTCGGCGGCCTGAGTCCCGGCCCGGAGTCCCGCGCCCGCGCGTACGGCCCGTACGGCGCCCTGCGTCCATACGGGCCCGTACGCGCGTGGCGGCGCCGCCGTACGTACGGGCCGGACCGAGGCCCCGGGCGCGGGCCGCCGTCCTACGGCGCCAGGTACCGCAGCAGCTCGTCGTGCAGCAGCCCGTTGGACGCCGCCGCGTCGGCGCCCAGCGGGCCCGGCACGCCGTCGAGGCCGGTGAAGCGGCCGCCCGCCTCCTGGACGATGACCGCGTTGGCGGCCATGTCCCACAGGGACAGCTCCGGCTCGGCGCAGATGTCCACCGAGCCCTCGGCGACCATCATGTACGGCCAGAAGTCGCCGTAGCCGCGGGTGCGCCAGCAGTCGCGGGTGAGTTCGAGGAAGCCGCCGAGCATGCCGCGCTCCTCCCAGCCGCTGAGCGAGGAGTAGGCGAAGGAGGCGTCGGCCAGCCGCCCCACCTGCGACACCCGCAGCCGGGTGGCGGACGACAGGCTGCGCCCGGTGTACGCGCCCAGGCCCTCCGCCGCCCACCAGCGGCGGCCGAGCGCCGGGGCGGACACCACCCCGACCACCGGCCGGTCGCCGCCCGGACCGCGCTCCATGAGCGCGATGAGGGTGGCCCAGACCGGTACTCCGCGGACGTAGTTCTTGGTGCCGTCGATCGGGTCGACGACCCAGCGGCGCGGGCCGGAGCCCTCGACGCCGAACTCCTCGCCCAGCACCGCGTCCCGCGGCCGCGCGCGCTGGAGCGAGGAGCGGATCAGCTCCTCGGCGGCCTTGTCGGCCTCGGACACCGGCGTCATGTCGGGCTTGGTCTCGACCTTCAGGTCGAGGGCCTTGAACCGCTCCATCGTGGCGGCGTCGGCCGTGTCGGCCAGCACCTGCGCGAGACGCAGATCATCGTGATAGTCGGGCATAGCCGAACAGTAGCCGGGGCGGGGCGGCGCGGCGCGGAACGCCGCTGCGCCCGATGGGAGGACGGGATGATCCACATGGCCCTCCCGGCGGCCTGATTTCCGCCCTCCCGCCACCAGCCCCGCCCCTCCCCGGCTGTCCGGAGGCGCCCTTGACAGGCGTCTGGCAGTGCGTCAATTCTGGCGTTACGGCCGCGAAAGGGGGGGATGTCCGAAGGAGGCGACCATGCCCGCAGCGCGTGAGAACTTATTGGACGCGGCTTTCGCGGCTCTCGCGGACCGGCCCTGGGCGGACGTGCGGATGGTGGACGTCGCGGCGGCGGCCGGTGTCTCGCGGCAGACGCTGTACAACGAGTTCGGCAGCAAGGAGGGCCTGGGCCACGCCCTGGTGCGGCGCGCGGCCGAGGCGTACCTGGCCGGCGCCGAGGAGGCGCTGACCGGCCCGCCCGCCGCAGGACCCGGCGAGCGGCTGGCCGGGGCCGCCCTGTGGACCGTACGGGCCGCGGCCGCCGACCCGCTGGTCCGGGCCGCGCTGACCGGCTTCTGGGGCGGGCACCTGCCGCCGCCCGGGCCGTGCGGCGACCTGCTCGGCCGGGTGCGCGAGCGGGCGGTGCGGCTGCTGGCGGACGACTGGCCCGGCGACACGGCCGGGGCGCTGGCCCGCGCGTGCGACACGGCCACCCGGCTGGCCCTGTCCTACGTGGTCGCCCCGGCGGCCGCGGAGGACGTGACCGCCCTGGTCCGCCAGGCGCTCCGGCCGGCCTGCTGACCCGTGCTCAGTGCGCCGAGCCGGACAGCTGGAGCCCGATGACGCCGAGGATCACCAGCGTGATCGACACGATCTTCAGGGTGGAGACCAGGTCGCCGAGGAAGACCATGCCGTAGATCGCCGTGCCGGCCGCGCCGATGCCGGTCCACACCGCGTACGCCGGGCCCACGTCCAGCCTGCGCAGCGAGAGCGTCAGCAGGCCGAAGCTGCCGAGCGCGAAGCAGGCGAAGGCGATCGTCGGCCAGATCCGGGTGAAGCCGTGGGAGAGCTTCAGACAGACGGCGAACCCGGTTTCCAGCAGCCCGGCAACCACCACCAGCAGCCACGCCATCGCCGACCTTGCCTCCCGGGCGCCGGACAGCCGCCCTTGACGATCTCTTGAAGATTACCGGTGTGATTATGCACGCACCGCCGGTCCGGAGGCGGACAGGGGAGTGGCCGGCAGGTGATCAGTCGGGCGGATCAGTCTCCCTCGCGCCGCTCCCGGGCGGCCAGCAGCCGCCGCAGCGAGTGCAGCCGGGCCGGGCTGGCGTGTCCGTCGGCCACCCACTGGTCGAGCGCGCAGTCCGGCTCGTCGTGGCCGCACGCGCGTGGGCAGTCCGCCGTGCCCGGCTCCAGGTCGGGGAAGGCGTGGATGACCCGGGACGGGTCCACGTGGTGCAGGCCGAAGGACCGCACGCCCGGGGTGTCGATCACCCAGCCGCCGCCCGGCAGCGGCAGGGCCAGCGCCGAGGTGGTGGTGTGTCGGCCCCGCCCGGTGACCGCGTTGACCTGGCCGGTGGCCCGCTGCCGGTCCGGCACCAGGGCGTTGACCAGCGTGGTCTTGCCCACTCCCGAGTGCCCCACGAAAGCCGTGACCCGGTCGGTCAGCCGCTCCAGCACCCGCTTGGCCGCGCCGCCGTCGGCCAGCTCCTCCCGGCTGGTGACGGCGTACGGCACGCCCAGCGGCTCGTAGGTCTCCAGCAGCGGCCCGGGCGGCGCGAGGTCGGACTTGGTCAGCACCAGCAGCGGCGTCAGGCCCGCGTCGTACGCGGCCACCAGGCACCGGTCGATCAGGCGCGGGCGCGGCTCGGGGTCGGCCAGCGCCGTCACGATGGCGAGCTGGTCGGCGTTGGCCACCACCACCCGCTCGTACGGGTCGTCGTCGTCCGCCGTGCGGCGCAGCACGGACGACCGCTCCGTCACCCGCACGATCCGCGCGAGCGTGTCCCGGTGCCCCGACAGGTCCCCGACGACCGCCACCCGGTCGCCGACCACCACGCCCTTGCGGCCCAGCTCGCGGGCCTTCATGGCGGTGACCGTGCGGTCGTCCACCAGCACCGTCAGCCGGCCCCGGTCGACGGTCAGGACGAAGCCCTCGGCCGCGTCCTCGTGCTTGGGCCGGTTGCTGGTGCGCGGGCGGGTGCCCCGGCGGCCGGGGCGGACGCGGACGTCGTCCTCGTCGGTGTGCTTGCCGTAGCGGCGCATGGCGGGGGAACCCTCAGGCTCTCCGCGCCGCGGTCGGGGCCGGAGCGGTCTGGCCGAGCATGCCGGTCCACAGGCCGGGGAAGTCGGGCAGGGTCTTGGCGGTGGTGGCCACGTTCTCCACCAGGACCCCGTCGACCACCAGGCCCAGCACGGCGGCGGCCGTGGCCAGCCGGTGGTCGTCGTACGTGCGGAACACGCCGCCGCGCAGCGGGCGCGGCCGGACGCGCAGCCCGTCGGCCGTCTCGGTCACGTCGCAGCCCAGCTCGCCCAGCTCCATGGCGAGCGCGGCCAGCCGGTCGGTCTCGTGCAGCCGCAGGTGCGCGATGCCGCGCAGCACCGACTCGGAGTCGGCCAGCGCCGCCACCGCCGCGATCACCGGCGTCAGCTCGCCGACCTCGTGCAGGTCGGCGTCGATGCCGCGGACGCGGCCGGTGCCGGTGAGCGTCAGACCCGCGCCGGTCAGCTCGCAGGAGCCGCCCATGGCGGTGAAGATCCCGCGCAGCGCGTCACCGGCCTGGGTGGTCTGCGCCGGCCAGTCCGGGATCGTCACCCGGCCGCCGGTCACCAGGGCGGCGGCCAGGAACGGCGCCGCGTTCGACAGGTCCGGCTCGACCACCAGGTCCCGGCCGAGCAGCGCGCTCGGCGCCACCCGCCACACGCCCGGCTCGCCGCCGGACTCCGGGGTGTCCACGGACGCGCCCGCGGCCCGCAGCATCTCCACCGTCATCCGGATGTGCGGCATCGACGGCAGCACCGCGCCGGTGTGGCGGACCTCCACGCCCTGGTTGAAGCGCGGCCCAGACAGCAGCAGCGCGCTGACGAACTGGGAGGACGCGGAGGCGTCGACGGACACCGCGCCACCGTCCAGCGCCCCGCCGCCGTACACGGTCATCGGCAGCCGGCCGCGCCCGCCGTCCTCGACGCGCGCGCCCAGGGCCCGCAGCGCCTCGATGACGGCGCCCAGCGGCCGCTCGTACGCGCGCGGGTCGCCGTCGAAGTGCACCGCGCCGTCCGCCAGGGCCGCCACGGGCGGCAGGAAGCGCATCACCGTGCCCGCGTTGCCCACGTCCACCGAGGCCGGACCCTGGAGGCTCGCGGGGATCACCCGCCACGCCTCGCCGCCGCCGTCGGGGTCCGCCCCCTCCTCGATGCCCACGCCCATGGCGCGCAGCGCGTCGGCCATCAGCAGGGTGTCGCGGGAGCGCAGCGGACGGCGCAGCCAGCCGGGCTCGGCGGCGAGCGAGGCCAGGACCAGGCCCCGGTTGGTGACCGACTTCGACCCGGGCACGCTGACGGTCGCGTCGACCGCCGCGCGCGCGGACGGAGCGGGCCACGGGGCGGCGGCGGGGCCGCCCGAGGAGGTGTCGATGCCGGTCATGGCTCTCACTGTAGTGGTCACGACCAGAGGAAGAATCACCGTGAAAAGTGGCGAAACCGGCACGAAACACGGCGCTCGTGCGGGCGCGCGGCGACCGTCCGTGGCGAGAACCGCACGCCCGCGCGGGCGGACCGTACACCGGCACGGGCCGCCGTACGCTCCGCACGGGGCCCTCCCGCGTCCCGCGCGCGACCGCCGTACGCCCCGCGCGCGACCGCCGTACGCCCCGCGCGGGACCGCGGTACGTCCGCGCGTGACCGCCGTACGTCCGCGCGTGACCGCCGTACGGGCGGGTCCGGCAGCCGCCGTACGCCCGGGGCGGCCCGTCACAGGCCCAGCAGCCAGCGCCCGCCGCCGGTCAGCGAGCACAGCGAGACCGTGTGGAAGAACAGCAGCCACACCAGGGCCGGGACCCCGGTCAGCCGGGCCAGCTGGTCCGGGTCGGAGTCCGGCGCGCCGCCGCGGTGGCGCTTGCGCTGCACCTCGAAGACCGGGCGCACGCCGCCCAGCAGCAGGAACCACACCACCACGTACGCGAACGCCGCCTGTACGCGTGCCTCGGCCAGCCACGACACCACCAGGAATGCGCTCCCGGCCGTCACCACCGTCAGCGCCCCGTAGGCGTTGCGGATCATCACCAGCATGGCGGCGAGCAGGGCCGTGGCGCCCCACAGCAGCGCGGTGATGTGGTTCGCGGCCAGCAGCCAGGCGCCGCACAGGCCGAGCAGCGAGGGCGCCGTGTAGCCCGCGGCCGCGGTGAGGATCATGCCGGGGCCGGTGGGCCTGCCGCGCGACACGGTCAGCCCCGAGGTGTCCGAGTGCAGCCGTATGCCCTGGAGGCGCCGGCCGGTCAGCAGCGCCACGAGCCCGTGGCCGCCCTCGTGGGCGATGGTCACGGCGTTCCGCGCCACCCGCCAGGCCGGGCCGGACACGACGGCCGCGAGGGCGGCCAGCCCGGTCGCCACCACCAGCAGGCGGGGCGGGTCCGGCTGGCTGCCGACGACGCGGTCCCACAGGGCGGCGGCGTTCGCCGTGGCCATCGTTGCGTCCATGGGCGGGCGGCTCCTCGGGTCGGTTCGGGCCCCGGCGGCCCGTTTCGGACCTGCCGGCGCATGCCCGTGCTTGCCAGTGTTCCGCCGGGCCTGTCAAGGCGGCGTCACCTTCTGTCAGTGGCACGTGGCAGGGTGGCACCCATGTGCGGTCGATTCGTCGCGAGCCGGAGCGCCCAGGACCTCGTCGGGCTCTTCGGCATCGAGAAATGGGAGCCGGAGGAGACCCTTGAGCCGGACTGGAACGTCGCGCCCACCAAGAGCGTCCACGCCATACTGCAGCGCCCCCTGAAGGACTCCGCCGACCCGCGCCCGGTCCGGCAGCTGCGGGTGCTGCGCTGGGGCCTCGTCCCGGCGTGGGCCGCGTCCCCCGACGGCGCCGCCCGGATGATCAACGCGCGCGCCGAGACGGTGCACGAGAAGCCGTCCTTCCGGCGGCCCTTCGCCGTCCGCCGCTGCCTGATACCGGCCGACGGCTACTACGAGTGGGTCACGGGAGCGGCGGAGCGCCGGCTGGAGGAGCAGGGCAGGCGCAAGCGCCCGCGCAAGCAGCCGTACTTCGTCACGCCCGTCGACGGCTCGGTGATGGCCCTGGCCGGGCTGTACGAGTTCTGGCGGGACCGCACGCTGCCCGAGGACCACCCGCGCGCGTGGTGGGCGACGTGCACGGTGGTCACCACGGAGGCGGAGAACGAGCCCTTCCCGGCGGCGGGCGGCGGCGCGGGTGAAGCAGGGGACGAGACGGACGAGGCGGGGGAGGGGCCGCGGTCGCTCGCGGACATCCACCCGCGCATGCCGCTGGTCCTGCCGCCCGACCGCTGGGCCGCGTGGCTCGACCCGGCCCGCACCGACCCGGAGGCCCTGCTCCCGCTCCTCCAGCCGCCGCGCCCGGGCCTGCTGCGCGCCTACCCGGTGACCGCCGCCGTGAGCGACGTGCGCAACAACGGCCCGGAGCTGGTGGCCGAGCTTCCGGCCCCGGAGGCGGGCACGCTCTTCTAGCGTCCTTCCAGCGTCCGGGCGTTCCGCCTCCGGGAGCGCGGACCGGGCGGGGCGGGGCAGGGAACCCGCCGTCGCGCGGCAGGATGGGCGGGTGACCCGAACCACCAGCGCCCGCACCGAGACCGTGCCCACCCCCGCCGGTGACGCCCGCGTCACCTGGCACCCCGCGCCCGTCCCGCGCGCCGTACTGGCCGCGGGCCACGGCGCGGGCGGCGGCGTCGAAGCCCGCGACCTGCGGGCCCTGGCGGACGCGCTGCCCGCGCGCGGCGTGACCGTCGCCCTGGTCGAGCAGCCCTGGCGGGTCGCGGGCCGGAAGCTCGCGCCCGCGCCCAGGACGCTGGACGCCGCCTGGCGGGCCCTGTGGCCCGCCCTGGCCGGGCCAGGGCTGCCCGTCGTCGCGGGCGGCCGCAGCGCCGGGGCCCGCGTGGCCTGCCGTACGGCCCGCGAGCTGGGCGCGTGCGCGGTGCTGGCGCTGGCCTTCCCGCTGCACCCGCCCGGCAGGCCCGAGCGGTCCCGGGCCGAGGAGCTGCTGGGCGCCGGGCTGCCCACGCTCGTGGTGCAGGGCGGGCGGGACCCCTTCGGCCGCCCGGAGGAGTTCCCGGCGCTGCCCGCGGGCGCCGAGCTGGCCGAGGTGCCGTACGGCGACCACGGCTTCGCCGTGCCCAAGACGGCCGGTATCGGCCAGGACGCGGCGCTCGGCGTGCTCACCGGCGCCGCCGCCGACTGGCTCGACCGCGTCCTGGACCGGGCGTGATGCCGGACCGGAGGCCGTCCCGGACCGGGCGCGGGGGCCGGGGCCGCGCCCCGTGACCGTTCCTTTCGAGCCGAATCCCGCCACCGGTCGGCCATATGGCCCGGCGCGCGCCCGCGGCGGCTCCCACGCGCGGGCCCCCGCCCTCGCGGGCCTTCCGCAGGAGCCCCGGCCGGGCCCCGCATCCGGCCCCGGCGGAGCCCCCGCCGAGCCCCCGTCGAGCCCCGGCCCGGCGGCTCCCGCCCCGGGCGGCAGGGCGGCGGGAACGGGGAATGGGACGGCCTGGACCGCTGTTGTAGCGGTCGTCCGCACCAAGCACGTAACTCGCATATCCGCACGTACCGTCCGGCGGCGCGTGTGTCGAGGAGAGGGAGTCCCCGCATGGGTTCGCTTGTTTGCCCGGCCCGCCCGCAGACCCCTGACCTGGGCTGGTCGCGGCCGCGCGGGGCGCGGGCCGCCCGAATTGAAGGGGCGGACGGGCCGGATCGTCGTCTATTCTCCGATTCGAGCGGGCCCGCAGCGGGGTCCGGCGCGGTGTTGGAGGAGGTGGGTCCGGTCACTGGGACCGACGCAGAGACCGACGGCGTGGCCGAAGGCCGGCCGACGGGGCAGCCGGCCGGGCAGCCGGAGACGGCCGCCGAGCGCAGCGCGCGCTTCGAGCGGGACGCCCTGTCCTACCTCGACCAGATGTACTCCGCCGCCCTGCGCATGACGCGCAACCCGGCCGACGCAGAGGACCTGGTGCAGGAGACGTACGCGAAGGCGTACGGCTCGTTCCACCAGTTCCGCGAGGGCACGAACCTCAAGGCGTGGCTCTACCGCATCCTCACCAACACCTTCATCAACTCCTACCGCAAGAAGCAGCGGGAGCCGCAGCGCAGCGCCGCCGACGAGATCGAGGACTGGCAGCTGGCGCGCGCCGAGTCGCACATGTCGACCGGTCTGCGCTCCGCCGAGTCGCAGGCGCTGGACCACCTGCCGGACTCGGACGTGAAGGAGGCCCTTCAGGCCATCCCCGAGGAGTTCCGCATCGCGGTCTACCTCGCCGACGTCGAAGGGTTTGCGTACAAGGAGATCGCGGACATCATGGGTACACCCATCGGCACCGTGATGTCCCGCCTGCACCGCGGGCGCCGCCAGTTGCGCGGCCTGCTGGAGGACTACGCCCGGGGGCGCGGGCTGGTCCCGGCCGGTGCGGTTCCCGCGGCGGACGAGCCGCACGACCGGAAAGGCGCGGACTCATGAGCTGCGGCGAGCCGCATGAGATGGAGTGCTCGGAGGTGCTCGACCACCTCTACGAGTTCCTGGACCGCGAGATGCCCGCCGGCGACCGCGCGAAGTTCGAGGTGCACATCGACGAGTGCTCCCCGTGCCTGGAGAAGTACGGCCTGGAGCAGGCCGTGAAGAAGCTGGTCAAGCGGTGCTGCGGGCATGACGACGTGCCCAGCGACCTGCGGTCGAAGGTGATGAGCCGGATCGAGCTGATCCGCTCCGGGCAGGTCGTGCCCGAGCGGGAGGCGACGGCGTGGCCCGCGCCGGCGGGCCCGGAGGCGCCCGCGGGGCCCGCCGCGGCGGAGTCCGCCGCCCCCGGCTCGACGGGCTCCGCCGCCGCCCCCGCCGCCGCCCAGGAATGACCGCCTGACGCCGCGCCGCGCCACCGTGGCCGGTGTCCGCCCCCGCCCGCGGCGACAACTGGCGGGTAAGGAGCGGGCGCCCCGAGGAGCATGGTTGGATGCGTGGTATCGGGTGTCGGGCCTGTGGTCTGCGGCAAGGAGGTGGGTAGGTACTGTTCCGCCGGCCGACCGGGGACACGGCGGCGGGCCGGCACACCGCGGTGTCACCCCCGTGGCCCGGGGGACCGACGGGGTCACGGAAGAAACCGGCAGGCGGGAATCGTGAAGATCTTCGGCAAGGTACGGCACCGGCCCTCCGCCTCCTGGCGGCAGGTCACCGATCGCGCGTTCACCCTCATCGGCGACGGCCGGTACGAGGACGCGAGCGCGCTGCTGACCCGTGCCGCCGACCTGGAGCCGTGGCTGTCGGAGTCGTGGTTCAACCTGGCCCTGCTGCACAAGTTCCGGCACGACTGGGAGCAGGCGCGCGCCGCGGGCCTGCGCGCCGTGGCCCTGCTCGACCGCGACGCGGGCGCCCCCGACTGGTGGAACGTGGGCATCTCCGCCACCGCCCTGCAGGACTGGCCGCTGGCCCGCCGCGCCTGGCAGGCGTACGGGCTGGACGTGCCCGACAAGCTGTCCGCGACCGGTGAGCCGACCGGCATGGAGCTGGGCAGCGCGGCGGTGCGGCTGTCACCGGAGGGCGAGGCCGAGGTGGTCTGGGGCCGCCGCCTGGACCCGGCCCGGATCGAGGTGCTGAGCATTCCGCTGCCCTCGTCCGGCCGCCGCTGGGGCGAGGTCGTGCTGCACGACGGGGTCCCGCACGGCGAGCGCACCACGGCCGCGGGCCCCTCGTACCCGGTCTTCGACGAGATCGAGCTGTGGGCGCCGTCGCCGGTGCCCACCTGGGTGGTGCTGCTGGAGGCCGCGGCGGAGTCCGACCGGGACGCGCTGGAGCGGCTGGCGGCGGACGCCGGGTTCGCCGCGGAGGACTGGTCGTCGTCGGTGCGGCTGCTGTGCCGGTCCTGTTCGGAGAGCCGGATGCCCAGCGACGAGGGCGAGGGCGTGCACGTCGACCCGCACGACCACAGCGAGCCGGGCCATCCGGGCCCGCTGCGGCACCGCACGGCGGGCTCGGGTTCGCTGTGGGTGCCCGAGCGCGAGTGCGGCATCGCGGCGCCGGGCGGCCTGGTGCGCGGCCTGCTGGACGGCTGGGTGGCCGACAGCCCGCACACGCGCGCGTGGCGGGACCTGGAAGAGGTCTGCTGAGGGCCGCCGGCCGGGCCGCCGTGGCCCGGCGGGGAGACCACGGGACCCGCGTACCCGTGGGGCGCCGTACGCTGTAGGGCGACGTATCACGGGTTGGAAGGGCAAGCGGCCGACGATGGCACAGCGAACAACGGAACAGCAGGTGGACGACGAGTTCGTCGTGGACACGGAGGACTGCGAGGAGCGCGAGCGCGCACACCGCGAGCGCGGCACGGTCCGGCCCATCACCGTCGTCGGCAATCCGGTGCTGCACCGCGAGTGCCGGGACGTCGCCGAGTTCGGCGACGACCTCGCCCGCCTCGTGGACGACATGTTCGCCAGCCAGCGGGCGGCGGAGGGCGTGGGCCTGGCCGCCAACCAGATCGGCGTCGACCTGAAGGTCTTCGTCTACGACTGCATGGACGACGAGGGCGTACGGCACGTCGGCGCGGTGTGCAACCCGGTCCTGGAGGAACTGCCGCCCGGGCGCCGCACGCTGGACGACTCCAACGAGGGCTGCCTGTCGGTGCCCACCGCCTACGCCCCGCTCGCCCGCCCGGACTACGCGGTGGTCCGCGGGCAGGACGCCGAGGGCCGGCCGATCCGGGTGCAGGGCACGGGCTACTTCGCCCGCTGCCTCCAGCACGAGACCGACCACCTCTACGGCCGCCTGTACATCGAGCGGCTGTCCAAGCGGGACCGCAAGGACGTGCTCCGGCAGATGGCCGAGGGCACCCCGCGGTACGAGACGGTCCCGAACGACTGACAGCTGACAGATTTCGTTATCTGTCAGCTGTCATCTGTCCGTCGGACGCCCCGGGCCAAGCACGCGCCCGGGCCTGCACGCCCCGGGCCCGTACGAGCCCGCACGGACCCGGGGCGTGCAGGGGATCAGTGGCCGCCCGGCGCGCCCGTCGTCGCGGGCGGCAGGGCGGCCTCGACGCCCGGGTCGCCGGTGTCCGCCGTGTAGTCGCCGGGCGAGGTCTGGTCCACGCCCTCCGGGGCCCGCAGCGCGCGCAGCACCACGGTGCCCGCCACCGCGATCACGGCGTTGAGCACAAAGGCCGTCAGGCCGATGTAGCCCAGCTCGCCCAGGGCCGGGATCTCCTTCTGGCTGCCGCCGAAGTGCGCCTGGGTGGGGCTGGCCACGCCGTACGCGGCCACCGTGCCGTAGATCATCCCGGCCGCCCAGCCCGCGAGCAGTGCCCACCGGTGGAACCAGCGGGTGAACAGCCCGGCGACCATGGCGGGGAAGGTCTGTAGGATCCAGATGCCGCCGAGCAGCTGGAAGTTGATCGCCGTCGACCGGTCCATGGTCAGGACGAAGACCAGCGCCCCGCCCTTGACCAGCAGCGACACCAGCTTGGAGACGCGGGTCTCCTCCGCGTCGGTGGCCTGGGGCCGCAGGAACTCCTTGTAGATGTTCCGCGTGAACAGGTTCGCCGCCGCGATCGACATGATCGCCGCCGGCACGATCGCTCCTATGCCGATGGCCGCGAAGGCCACGCCGGTGAACCAGTCGGGGAACATGTCCTCGAAGAGCTGCGGCACGGCCAGCTGGGGGTTGCCGACCTCCACGCCCTCCGCGATCGCCATGAAGCCGAGCAGGGCCAGCAGACCCAGCATCAGCGAGTACAGCGGCAGGATGGTGGTGTTGCGCCGGATCACCTCGCGGCTGCGGCTGGAGAGCGTCGCGGTGATCGTGTGCGGGTACATGAACAGCGCCATGGCCGAGCCGAGCGCCAGCGTCGCGTACCCCCACTGCGCGGTGTCGCCGCTGACCAGCTCGCCCCGCGGCTTGTCGTTCGCGCCGGTCTGCGACAGGGCGTGCTGCGCCTTGGCGAAGATGTCGTCGAAGCCGCCCAGCCTTATCGGGATGTAGATGACCGCCACCGCGACGACGAGGTAGATCAGCCCGTCCTTGACGAAGGCGATGAGCGCGGGCGCGCGCAGCCCGGAGGAGTAGGTGTACGCGGCGAGCACCGCGAAGGCGACCAGCAGCGGCAGGTCCCTGGCGAACCAGTTCCCCTGGCTGCTGCCGACGCCCAGGACGTCCAGCACCGCCTGCATGCCCACCAGTTGGAGGGCGATGTACGGCATGGTGGCGAGGATGCCGGTGGCCGCGACCGCCAGCGACAGGCCGCGCGACCCGTACCGCCCGCGCACGAAGTCGGACGTGGTCACGTACCCGTGCCGGTGCGAGACCGACCACAGGCGCGGCACGAAGACGAAGACCAGCGGGAAGACGAGGACGGTGTAGGGGACGGCGAAGAAACCGGACGCGCCTGCTCCGTACACGGCGGCGGGCACGGCGACGAAGGTGTACGCCGTGTAGAGGTCGCCGCCCAGCAGGAACCACGTGATCCAGGTGCCGAAGCTGCGCCCGCCGAGCCCCCACTCGTCCAGGCTCTCGGCGTTCTCGGCCTTGCGCCAGCGCGCGGCCAGGAAGCCCATCGCCGTGACGACGACGAAGAAGAAGATGCAGACGCCGAGCGCGACGCTGTTCACACCCTCCTTCGCCGCGATGTCCACGCCGTCCTTCACCGCGACACGCCCCCCTCGTCTCCCTCGCCCCGGTCCGGCCGCGGCCGGCCGCCCGAGTCCGCCCCGGCCGCCCGCGCCGCCCCGCGCCGCCGCTCCTCGCGGCGGACCAGCACGTACGCGATCGCGGTCAGGACGGTCGACACCGGCACCCACAGGATCTGGTACCAGTAGAAGAACGGGATGCCGATGAACCGGGGCCCGGTGCGCGCGTACGAGCCGACCCACAGCAGGGCGACGAACGGCGCGAGCAGGCACAGGCCGATGACGACACGCGCGGGCGTGACGACCGGTCCCGGGCCGGCGGCGGGTGCGGGGGAGGGTCCGGGGGTACCGGATGGTCCTGACACGGCTGGCGGCTCCGTCCCTGAGCTGATCACAAGCACATGCGGGGGGAAATCTAGCGAGGCACCGGACGGCCGTCACTACCGTCCGCATATCGGTATGGGAAAAAATCCGGCGGGCGGCCCGGCCCGGTCACCGCGGGTCGGCGCGGGGCCGCTGGAGCCGCGCCACGAACTTGTACCGGTCTCCCCGGTAGACCGACCGCACCCACTCCACCGGCTCGCCGTCGGCGTCCAGCGAGTGGCGCGAGAGCATCAGCATGGGCAGGCCGACGTCCGCGCCCAGCAGCCCCGCCTCGCGGGGCGTGGCCAGCGAGGTCTCGATGGTCTCCTCGGCCTCCGCCAGGTGTACGTCGTACACGGTGGCCAGCGCCGTGTAGAGCGACGCGTACTTCAGCAGGCTGCGGCGCAGCGCCGGGAAGCGCTTGGCCGACAGGTGGGTGGTCTCGATCGCCATCGGCTCGCCGCTGGCCAGCCGCAGCCGCTCGATGCGCAGCACCCGCCCGCCCGGCGCGATGTCCAGCAGCCCGGCGAGCCGGTCGTCGGCGGTCACGTAGCCGATGTCCAGCAGCTGGGACGCGGGTTCCAGCCCCTGGGCGCGCATGTCCTCGGTGTAGGAGGTCAGGTGCAGGGCCTGGGTGACCTTCGGCTTGGCCACGAAGGTCCCCTTGCCCTGGATGCGCTCCAGGCGGCCCTCGACGACCAGCTCCTGGAGCGCCTGCCGCACGGTCGTGCGCGAGGTGTCGAACTCGGTGGCCAGGGTCCGCTCGGGCGGTACCGGGGTGCCGGGCGCCAGGGTCTCGGTCATCTCCAGCAGGTGCCGTTTGAGGTGGTAGTACTTCGGCACCCGCGCGGTGCGCGCCGCCCCGCCCGGGCCGCCGCTCTCGGCCGCCGCCGTTGCCCCCTCGGTGTCCATGGCGCGCCTTCCCGACTTCCGATCCGCTGCCGTCACCGGCCCTTGCGTACACGTCCCGCCGCCGCCGCGCCGCCGCGGCCCGCACCGCACCGGATCCCCGGGCCGCGGGCGTCACCGCGCCGAATCGCGTCGTCAGCGGCTCACATCGTGGCACGGGCCCGCGGTGAGACGGCCGCCCGGCCCGGATTCCGGCGGGTGTCGGTCCGGTAACGGGCCGGTGGACACCCGGTCCGCCTTGACACCGGACAAAGGTCCAGGCCAAGCTGCCCAAGCCGGTCTATACCTCTTCGGCCCGGTCCGGCGCCGGCCGAACCGCGCCCCCCGGCCCCGCCCCGCGCGGGTATGTGCGAAGGGATGACGCGCATGACGACCCCCGTACGCGCCGGCGACGGCCTCGCCCGGGACGCCCTGACCGTCCTCCAGCCCGGATTCGCCGGCACCACCGCCCCCGACTGGCTGCTGCGCCGGCTCGGCGAGGGCCTGAGCACGGTCGCCCTCTTCGGCCGCAACGTCCACTCGCCCGACCAGCTCGCCGCGCTCACCGCCCGGCTGCGCGCCGAGCGCGACGACGTGCTCGTCGCCGTGGACGAGGAGGGCGGCGACGTCACCCGCCTGGAGGTGCGCACCGGCTCGTCCTTCCCCGGCAACCTGGCGCTGGGCACCGTGGACGACCCGGACCTGACCCGCGCGGTCGCCCGGGAGATCGGCCGCCGCCTCGCCGCCTGCGGCGTGAACCTCGACTGGGCCCCGTCGGCGGACGTCAACTCCGACCCCGCCAACCCCGTCATCGGCGTGCGCTCCTTCGGCGCCGACCCGCACCTGGTCGCCCGGCACACCGCCGCGTACGTCGAGGGCCTGCAGAGCGCCGGCGTCGCCGCCTGCGCCAAGCACTTCCCCGGGCACGGCGACACGGCCGTCGACTCCCACCTGGCCCTGCCCCGCGTCGACGTCGATCTCGCCCCCCTGCGCGCCCGCGAACTGGTGCCCTTCCAGGCCGCCGTCGCGGCCGGCACGCGCGCCGTGATGAGCGCGCACATCCTGCTGCCCGCGCTCGACCCCGCCCGGCCCGCCACGCTCAGCCCGGCCGCGCTGCGCGGCCTGCTGCGCGCGCCCACCGACGCGGGCGGACTCGGCTTCGACGGCCTGATCATCACCGACGGCATGGAGATGCGGGCCGTCTCGGTCGCCTACGGCGTGGCACGCGGCAGCGTGCTGGCGCTGGCCGCGGGCGCCGACGCGATCTGCGTGGGCGGCGGCAGCACGGACGAGGCCACCGTGCTGCGGCTGCGCGACGCGCTGGTGGCGGCCGTACGCGCGGGAGAGCTGCCCGAGGAGCGGCTGGCCGACGCCGCCTCGCGCGTGCGCGCCCTGGCGCGCTGGACGCGGGGCGCGGGCGCGGCGGAGGGCGTCGAGCCCGCACCGGACGTGGGCATCGCGGCGGCGCGCCGCGCGGTGCGGGTGACGCCGGGCCCGGGCGGGTACGAGCCGCTGACCGGCCCGGTGTACGTCGCCGCCCTCACGCCGGTGGAGAACATGGCCGTCGGCGGTGAGACGCCCTGGGGCGTGGCCGCCGAGCTGGCCCGGCTGCTGCCCGGCACCGCGACCGCCACCTACGGCGAACGGGACGTGGCGTGCGGCGGCGCGCCCGCCCTGGCCGCACGGGTGCTCGCCGCGGCGGGCGGCCGTAGGATCGTGGCCGTGGTCCGCGACACTCACCGCCACCGCTGGATGGCCGACGCGCTGGCCGCCGTGCTCGCCGCCCGGCCCGACGCGGCCGTCGTGGAGATGGGCGTGCCGCAGGCGCCGCCGGCGGGCGCGCCGCACGTCGCGACCTACGGCGCGGCCCGCGTCTGCGGCCAGGCCGCCGCGGAGGTCCTGACCGGCGGGCTGCCGGGCGGCTGACGTGGCGGCGCCAGGCCCGTACGGCGGGCCCGTACGGCGGCGGGACCGCCCGCCGGGCCCGCGGCCCCCGGACGCGGGCCGCACCGGCGCCGCGCCCACCCGGCCCGTACGCACCCGCACCCGTACACCCGCGAAGCACCCCGCACCCGCCCGTCCCTCGAACAGGTCAGGCACGTCAGCCCGGCGGCGCCGCAGCGCCGCACGGCACAGCGCACGGGAGGCACCCCGCATGTCCGCCACCACACCGGCCCCGGCCCCCGGCCCGGCCGCCCCGGACCCCGCCCCGGCCGGCGGCAAGACGCCCGCGCCGCCCGGCGACCGGCCGGGCCGGACCATGGCCCGGGAGATGGCCGAGCAGCCCGCCGTGCTCCGCCGCCTCCTCGACCGGGGCGCGCCGCACATCCGGGAGACCGCCGAGCGGATCGCCGCGCGGGACCCGCGGTTCGTGCTGCTCACCGCGCGCGGCACCTCCGACAACGCCGCCCTGTACGCCAAGTACCTGCTGGAGGTGACCTGCGGCAAGCCCTGCGGGCTCACCTCGATGTCCGTCACCACCGCCTACGGCGCCCGGCAGGACCTCGGCGGCGTCCTGGTCGTCGCGGTCAGCCAGTCCGGCGGCTCACCCGACCTGGTCGCCTCGACCCGGGCCGCCCGCGAGGCCGGCGCGGTCACGCTGGCCGTCACCAACAACGCCGCCTCGCCGCTGGCCGCCGTCAGCGAGTTCCACATCGACGTACTGGCCGGGCCGGAGCTGGCGCTGCCCGCCACCAAGAGCTACACCGCCGAACTGCTCGCCCTGTACCTCTTCACCGAGGGCCTGCGCGGCGGGGACGGCGCGGCCGCCAAGGACCTGCCCGAGCTGGCCGAGCGCGTCCTGGCCCGGCAGGAGGAGGTCCGGCGGCTGGCCGGCCGCTACCGCTTCGCGCAGCGCATGGTCCTCACCTCCCGGGGCTACGGCTATCCCACCGCCAAGGAGGCCGCGCTGAAGCTGATGGAGACCAGCTACATCCCCGCCCTGTCCTACTCCGGCGCCGACCTGCTGCACGGCCCGCTGGCGATGGTGGACAACGTCTCGCCGGTCATCGCTGTCGTCCCCGACGGCAGGGGCGGCGAGGCGCTGCGGCCGGTGCTGGAGCGGCTGCGGGACCGGGGCGCCGACCTGGTGGTCGTCGGCCCCCGGGCGGAGGTGGACCGGGCGAGCGCCGGGTTCGCGCTGCCCGAGGGGGTGGCCGAGGAGGTGCAGCCGGTGCTGGAGATCCTGCCGCTGCAAATGCTCGCCTACGAGGTGACGATCGCCCGCGGCCAGGACCCGGACGCCCCGCGCGCGCTGGCCAAGGTCACCGAGACGCACTGAGCGCCGGGAAGCCGTGAAGAAGCCGCGAAGGGGGAGACGGGCCGCGAAGGGGAGGAGGCGAGAAGAAGGGCTACCCGCGGGCCGCGGCGCCAGAACGGGACCCTCAACCCGTCCGGCACCGCAGCCCGGAGCTGCGCCGACCGCAGAACGGTCAGCGGGAGGCCGCGGCGCAGTCAGGGCAGACCATGCCGTGTGCCTCTACTCCGCCCTCCTGTGCGGGGAGAGCGGAACACCTGATGACATTGTGGACTGGACCACAGGCCCGTGTCCACGTTCTTCTGCGGCTTGTCACACGTTCTTGCGAAGCCTGTCATAGGAAAGCGTAAACCCGTACCCCCGGTAGGCTCGCAGTGTGCCCACCATGAACGACCTGGTACGCCAGCACACCGCCCTCGACGACTCCGACCTTGAGTGGCTTCACCTGCTGGTGTCCGAGTGGCAGTTGCTGTCGGACCTGTCCTTCGCCGACCTCGTGCTGTGGGTGCCCACCCGGGACGGCGCCCGCTACGTCTCGATCGCGCAGATGCGGCCCAACACCGGACCCACCTCCTACCAGGACGACATGGTCGGCCATTTCGTGCCGCGCGGCCGCCGCCCCATGCTCGACGCCGCCCTGGACGAGGGCCGCATCGTCCGCGAGGGCGATCCGGAGTGGCGCGAGGAGGTGCCGGTGCGCGTGGAGTCCATCCCGGTGCGCCGCGAGAGCCGGGTGCTGGGCGTCATCGCCCGGAACACCAACCTGCTCACCGTGCGGACGCCGAGCCGCCTGGAGCTGACCTACCTGCAAAGCGCGTCCGACCTGGCCCAGATGATCGCGGTCGGCGCCTTCCCGTTCCCCGGCCAGCAGGTGGACATGGACGCCTCGCCGCGCGCGGGGGACGGCCTGATCCGGCTCGACGCGGACGGCGTCGTGCAGTACGCCAGCCCCAACGCCCTGTCCGCCTACCACCGGCTGGGCCTGGCCGCCGACCTCGTCGGCCACCACCTGGGCCAGACCACCGCCGAACTCGCGCCCGCACGCGGCCCGGTGGACGAGGCGCTGGTGAAGCTGGCCAGCGGGTGGGCGCCGCGCGGGTTCGAGGTGGAGAGCAGCGGCGGGGTCATCCAACTGCGCGTCATCCCCCTCAAGCCCAAGGGGGAGCACATCGGTTCGCTCGTCCTGCTCCGGGACGTCACCGAACTGCGCCGCCGCGAGCGGGAGCTGATCACCAAGGACGCCACCATCCGGGAGATCCACCACCGGGTGAAGAACAACCTCCAGACCGTGGCGGCCCTGCTGCGCCTCCAGGCCCGCCGCATGGGCAGCGCCGCCACGGGCACCAGCGCCCGGGACGCGCTCAACGAGGCGGTGCGCCGGGTCGGTTCGATCGCGATCGTGCACGAGACGCTGTCCCAGAACCTGGACGAGCGGGTCTCCTTCGACGACATCGCCGACCGGGTCATGGCGATGGTGGCCGAGATCTCCCCGGGCACCGTGGCCTGCCGCCGGGTCGGCGGTTTCGGCGTGCTGGACGCGAAGGTCGCCACACCGCTGGCGATGGTGCTCACCGAACTGCTCCAGAACGCCCTCGAACACGGCTTCGGACCGGGCGAGCAGGGCCGCGTGGAGGTCTCCGCGGTACGCGACGGAGGCGAAGAGGACCGCCTGCTGGTGACCGTGCAGGACGACGGCCGGGGCCTGCCCGCCGGTTTCGACCCGCAGCGCGCCGGGAACCTCGGCCTGCAGATCGTCCGCACCCTCGTGGAGGGAGAGTTGGGTGGCGCCTTCGACATGGTGCCCGCACCCGGGCGCGGCACCCGGGTCGTGCTCGACATCCCCGTACGGGCCGAGACGCACCGGTCGGCCGAGCGCGAGGCCGGCTGACCCGCACCACCGCGTCCACCGGGACCGCCCGGACAGTACGGACGGGTACGGGCCGGAGGGGCACCGGACGCGGCGGTACGGGCCGGTAGAGCACCGAGCCCCAGGCCGCGCGGCCCGGGGCTCTCAGCTCTCGTTCATCTGCTTCACCTGCGCACCGTAATCGCTGCGCGCTGCGGCTCGGGGGCCACGGGGCGTCTGTGTCAGGCGCTGGCGTTGCGCGCCCGGTTGCGGGCGGCGCGGCGCTTCATGGCACGGCGCTCGTCCTCGCTGAGACCGCCCCAGACACCGGAGTCCTGGCCGGACTCCAGCGCCCACTGCAGGCACTGCTCCATCACGGGGCAGCGACGGCAGACGGCCTTGGCTTCCTCGATCTGCAGCAGCGCGGGACCGGTGTTGCCGATGGGGAAGAACAGTTCGGGGTCTTCCTCGCGGCAAACGGCGCTGTGACGCCAGTCCATGGCTGCTCCATCTCCTCGTGTTGCGGCTTGGTTGCTTGTGAATGTGAACGCTTTCACGAATCCCCCCGTAAGGGAAGGGCCGGAGCCCAACCAGGGCTACGCGGTCCTGTGGGATGAAGAGGGGGTTTCGGGCTCTCAAGGGGACCTTCAGCAGGCCGTCCCGATCGCCATGAAGAGACTCGCAAACCTCAGCGACGGATACAACCCCTTCCGGCAAGTTTTTTTTGATTCCTTGGTGTCGGCTCTGTCACAGCCGTACTTCCCGAGGGTGGAAGGCAGCCTAAACGTTCGAGTGAAAGGACTTTTTAGGGTCCCACTCACACAATCACACGCAGTGCACGGCGTACGCCTGTGAACGTCACACTTCTGCGCAGTCCCAGGTGGTCGCCGTCCATCTGAAACGGGAGGGGCACATGTGATCGCAAGGTGAAGTCCGTCAGGTCGTGCAAAGACACCGCGTGCTTACCGTGCGGACCGCGCTCCGGGGAGGAGGTGAGCAGCTGGGTGCCGTAGCGGGTGACCGCCGCGGTGGACAGCCTGGCCAGGCCCAGCACGTCCAGCGCGGTGTCGAACGACGCCTGCGGCGTCGCGTAGACCGGCTTGTTGCCCAGATAGGTCCACGGCGAGGTGTTGCAGACTATCGCCGAGGCCAGCTTCTCCACCGGGTCCTCGTCCGGGCGCTGGAGCGTGATGGTGCCCTGGCGGCGGTGCTGCTCGCCGAGGAACTGCCGCATCACCTGCCGCAGATACAGCGCGTGCGTCGACCGCTTGCCGCGCTCGCGCCGCTGTTCGACCCGGCCGATCACGCCCGCGTCGAAGCCGAGGCCCGCGCAGAAGGTGAACCAGCGGGCGGGCACCGCCTCGTCCGGCGTGCCCGGGGTGCCGGCCGCGATCCCCAGGCCCACGGTCCGCTCCGAACCCTCGCGCAGCGCGTCCAGCAGGGCGCCGGTGGCCTCCACGATGTGGTTGGGCAGGCCGAGCGCGCGCGCGAAGACGTTGGTCGAGCCGCCGGGCACGACGGCCAGGCGGGGCACCTCGCCGGGGGCCGGGCCGTGGTGCAGCAGCCCGTTGACGACCTCGTTGACGGTGCCGTCGCCGCCGAGCGCGACCACCAGCTCGTGGCTGCCGCCGTCGACCGCCCGGCGCGCCAGGTCGCGGGCGTGCCCCCGGTACTCGGTGGTGGCGACGTCCAGCTTCAGGTCGCTGGCCAGCGCGTGGATCAGTACGTCGCGGGTGCGGGCACTGGTGGTGGTGGCTGCGGGGTTGACCACAAGGAGCGCGCGCATGCCGAGCAGACTACCCTCCGACCGCTTCACCGGGGGCGCGGTCCGGCCCGGCCGGGGCGGGCTACCCTGCTGGGGTGAGCAGGAAGAAGTCCGCATCCGCGAAGGCCCGGGCCGCCAGGGCGACCCCCGCGGCCCGCACGGCCGCCGACGCGACCGCTCCCGCCGCGCCGGCCCGTACCGCCCGAGCGTCCGGCGCCTCCGGCACGGGACCCGGGACGGCCCGCCGGGCGGGCCAGGACGCCGCCGCGGGCAGGGGCGGCGAGGCAGGCAAGGCCGCCGCGCGGGGC